>SLIL01000161.1 GCA_007135645.1 Bacteroidales bacterium | reverse complement strand
TCTATTAACCCTAGCTTTGTTTCCTGAAGCTTGCTTTCGATTATCTCTAAAGCATCAATTCTTTCAGAAATTTTATCCCAATTCCTATCAATTTCCTTCATCATTTTGTCTTTGCTATTTATATTTGTATATCTATACGGTTGTTTTAACGATAATGTTTCCACTCTTGACGAAACCCAGTATTTATCACTAAATATTTTCTAATTATGAATGTAAAATATGTACTTTTTCTCGCATTTTTCCAGTTTCTGGTATCTGCAATTCAAACACACGGGCAATTGGCCCTCGAGCGCGATATCAATACAGGGCCAGCATCTTCGGATCCGGCAGATTTTGTTATTTTGGAGGATTATTTTTATTTCAGGGCAGACGATGGGTTACATGGTGCCGAGCTTTATCGTTACAATATCCCGCAAGGAATTGCTGAACTTGCTGCAGATATCAGACCTTATGATGCCTCCAGCAGCCCAATCCATATCACTCCTTTAAATGGTAAAATTTATTTCAGTGCGATTGATGTAGGTTCTACACCTTATTTAATGGAATATGATCCTGAGGATGGTTCTGTAGTTAGGTTCAGGGATAGTAACAATCAACTCATTCCACGGCCTTCTAACCTTCATGCCTTTAACGGGCAATTGTTTTTTTCCATGGAATTCTCCGGTTTTGGCAGAGAACCCGCACGGCTTGACCCCATAACCAAAGAATTAGTAATGCTTGCTGATATTAATCCGACAGGAAATAGCACCCCATTTACTTTTACCGAAATAGATGGCAAACTGTGGTTTTGGGCAACCAGCGCTACGCCTCTTTATAGCTTATGGTATTATGATCCGGAAGATGAATCGGTTACACAGATTGATTTTGGTGAAATTGATCTGACTCCCAATGTAAATTTCCTTTTTCATTATGATGGCAGGATCTATTTCAGGGGGGGTGTGCCCGGGCAAGGGCATGAATTGCGTATTTATGATATTGACAGCGATGCTTTGGTCGAAACCCCTGAGATTTTTCCCGGCTCTGCAGGTAGCGATCCTGGCCCTTTCGTTGAATATGACGGCAAGGTATTTTTTCCGGCAACCAGTCCAGGTTCAGGCCGGGAGGTCATGTATCTTGACCCCGCCGATAATAGCATAACGCTACTTCATGACATATACCCCGGAGGAAGCTCCAATCCAGGGATATTGGCTGTTCTTGATGACAAACTTTATATTACAGCAGGCAATGGGGAAACAGACGAAAGGCAACTGTATTCCTACAGCACCACAAATGGTTTTGAGCAGATAGCAGAACTAGAAAACAATGGAGAAGCCAATTTTCTAAATATCCTGATTACCTCCGATGAAAAACTTTACTTGTATGGTTACTCACCCGACTATGGTACAGAGCTGTTCAGCTATACACCTGGTAATGACTTTATTGAACTGGCTGCAGATATCAATCAAACCACCATTGGCTCTTATCCTTTTCAGTTTACCCAATACAATAACAGGCTTTATTTTAGTGCCGAAGAGCCCAATAAGGGCAGAGAGACCTGGGTCTATAACCCTTCAACCGGGCAAACAAATATTCTTGAAAATGCCCCGGGCAATTCCAATCCATGGGGCTACACCGTATTGGATAACAAGCTGTTTTATGCAGGATCGTACCCTGAATTAGGATATGGCATTTACTATTTTGATGACATCACCGGAGATATAACGCCAACTTCATATATTACACCGGGGCAAACTGGCCATATTGCTGAGATGATCGCCTTTAATAACAAGCTTTATTTCACAGCAATGGATAGCGAAGTTGGCAATGAACTCTTTGTTTATGAACCTCAGACGGATGAGTTCAGTCTGGTAGCCGACATTAATCCGGGTGGCAGCAGTAATCCGTCATCTCTCTTTATTTTTGATAATAAAATATTTTTTGCTGCTGATGATGGAATTGTGGGAAAGGAACTTTGGTACTACAATCCAGAAACTGATGAGGTGCATCTGGCTGCTGATATTTTAGAAGGTGATGAATGGGGTACCCCAGACTGGTTTGTTGAATACGATAATGAGTTGTACTTTTCTGCCTTCAGTAGCGATTTTACTATGCAGCTATTCAGTTATAATCCCATTTCTGGTGTTGTAACACAACGCTCACAGATTACAGGTAATTTAGGGCCCGAGTACCTTACTGTTTATCAGGGCAAACTATTTTTTAAAGGGAGATACCCCGGAGTGAACGTCCAGTTGCTTTATTATGATGCCGCTGAAGATGAACTGGTTTTGGCTGCCCATATCAATACTTCCACTGCAAGCAACCCCGAATGGCTCACTGTTTTTGATGATAATCTCTATTTTGCGGCTACAACAGCAGAATTTGGCACGGAGTTGTGGGCATACAATGAGGAAGATGGCGCTACGATTATTGCAGATATCCGCAGTGGCGTTCCCGGTTCTGATCCATCATGGCTTACTTTTTTTAACGATAAACTCTATTTTAGTGCCAACGATGGCTTCACAGGACAAGAAATCTGGAGTCTTGCTTCGTGTATCAATCTTTTTGTGGATACAGAACCCGCTTACTACCCCGACAATACAGGCTCAATATTTCTTACAGTTGAAGGTGGTACTCCCCCCTATCAATTCCTTTGGAGCAATGGTGCCTCAACACAAAACCTTATTGATGTTCCGGTAGGAATCTACACCGTAAGGGTAAACGATGCCACAGGCTGCATTGTAAAACTAACGGCAGAGATCATTCAGATCATTGAATCTTTTGAGCTTACGCTGGTCTCCGAACCCGAAAATGG
>SLIL01000259.1 GCA_007135645.1 Bacteroidales bacterium | reverse complement strand
GACAGCATCGAATACATGGTAAATGCCCACAAGGCCGATGCCCTGGTTTGCATCAGCAATTGCGACAAGATCACTCCTGGCATGCTTATGGCTGCCATGCGCCTGAATATCCCAACGATTTTTGTATCAGGCGGCCCTATGGAAGCCGGTAAAGCAGGTGACAAAAGCCTTGATCTGGTAGATGCTATGGTATTATCAGCTGATGACTCGGTTAGCGATGAAGAACTCAGCGAAGTGGAAGAGAATGCCTGTCCTACCTGTGGTTCCTGCTCAGGAATGTTTACCGCCAACTCCATGAACTGCCTTAACGAAGCCCTTGGTTTGGCTTTACCTGGTAACGGCACCGTAGTAGCCACGCATGAGAACCGGATCAAACTATTTGAAGATGCAGCGTCCATTATTGTAAAGATGGCCTACCGCTATTATCGTGATGGTGATGAATCGGTACTGCCCCGAAACATTGCCACCCGCGAAGCATTTCTCAATGCCATGGCACTGGATATTGCCATGGGTGGATCAACCAATACGGTGTTGCATTTGCTGGCCATAGCCCATGAAGCCGGGGTAGACTTTACCATGAAAGATATCGACCAGCTTTCCAGAACAACCCCCGTTTTGTGCAAGGTAGCACCCAGCAGCCATTACCATGTGGAGGATGTGAACCGTGCCGGTGGGGTAATAGGTATTCTTGCTGAGCTGCATCAGCCCGGTCTCCTCGACGGTACGGTGGGCAGGGTGGATTATCCATCGCTTGCAGATGCCTTAAAAGAATATAATGTTGCTGGTCCTGACGCCACAGAAAAAGCCAGAGAAATTTACAGCAGTGCACCCGGAGGATACCGTAACCTTACCATGGGCTCACAAAAGTCAAAATACAAAGAGCTGGATCTTGACAGACAGAACGGATGCATCCGCTCCGGTGATCATGCTTTTTTCAAAGACGGCGGACTGGCCGTACTCTATGGAAATATATCCCGTGACGGCTCTATTGTTAAAACTGCCGGTGTAGATCCTTCAGTATGGCATTTTGAAGGCACGGCAAAAGTATTTGATTCGCAGGAAGCAGCCTGCAATGCAATATTACTTAAAGAGATTGTGGAAGGTGATGTGGTAGTGATCCGGTACGAAGGGCCCCGTGGTGGTCCCGGCATGCAGGAAATGCTATACCCTACTTCCTACCTCAAAGGCAGGGGGCTTGGAGAAAAATGTGCACTGATCACTGATGGCAGGTTCTCGGGTGGAACTTCAGGACTTTCTATAGGTCACATCTCGCCCGAAGCAGCCGCTGGAGGTGAAATAGCACTGATCAGGGATGGTGACAGAATCGTCATTGACATCCCTTCCCGTGGAATCCATGTGCAGGTTTCTGATGAAGAACTGCAGCAACGACGCGAAGAAGAGCTGGCGAAAGGAAAAGATGCTTTCAGGGCCGGTCCCAGAAAAAGAAATGTTTCAACAGCACTTAAAGTCTATGCCTCACTGGTAAGTTCAGCCGACCGTGGCGCCATTCGTCAGCTTGATGAGTTTGTTGAAGGTCACCCGCAAGCTTCCCCAAACCCCAGTTACTCTTCCTTTATTCACTAAATATTTTTAATCTTTTAAACAATTGTACAAGATCTATAGTTTCCGTTATTTAATATCCAGTTAAAATGTCTGTTAACTAATCTCTATACACGATGGAATCTCAAACTTTTGAAACGTTAAGCAAAGAAAAATCAACTCCCAGAACAATGACCGGGGCCGAAGCTGTAATGGAATCCTTGATCCATGAAGGTGTCGAACTTATGTTTGGTTATCCTGGGGGAGCGATCATGCCCGTATATGATGCACATTATACTTATTCCGAACGAATTAAGCATGTATTGGTAAGGCACGAACAAGGAGCTATCCATGCTGCGCAGGGGTATGCCCGTGTAACCGGTAAGGTAGGTGTATGCCTTGTAACCTCCGGGCCAGCAGCTACCAATGTGGTAACAGGGATAGCCGATGCCATGATCGATTCCACCCCGGTGGTGATCATTTCAGGCCAGGTGGGTTCTCACCTGCTGGGCACCGATGCATTTCAGGAAACCGATGTTATTGGCATTACACAACCCGTAACCAAGTGGAATTACCAGGTCACCAAAGCAGAAGAGTTGCCTTACGCAATTGCAAGGGCTTTTTACATTGCACGTAGCGGACGTCCTGGTCCTGTATTGCTTGATATCACCAAAGATGCACAATTTGGTCAATTGGAGTTTCTCTACCGCAAAATGAAATCCGTTAGAAGCTATACCCCTTACCCCCAGCCCGATGTATTAAAAATTGAAGAAGCTGCCCAGTTGGTTAACCTGGCCAAAAAGCCATTGGCCCTGGTAGGACAGGGAGTAGTACTGGCAGGGGCTGAAAAGGAACTGCTTGAATTTCTGGAAAAAACCGGCATTCCTGCAGCTTGGACCATCCTTGGACTTTCTGCCATGCCCACCGATCACAAACTCAATGTGGGAATGCTGGGCATGCACGGAAATTACGGCCCCAACATCAAAACCAATGAAGCCGATCTTATCCTTGGCATCGGGATGCGATTTGATGATCGTGTTACCGGAAATACCCAGCGCTATGCCACCAATGCCAAGGTGATACACATGGAAATTGATCCGGCAGAGATCAACAAGATCATTCACGCCGATGTACCTTTGCTGGGCAGTGTGAAAGAAACGCTTCCCCTGCTCACCCAAAAGGTAAATCCCAATAACCATTCTCAGTGGGTTGAAGAATTCAATGCCTGTTTCCGTATAGAAACGGAAAGGGTTATTACCCG
>SLIL01000341.1 GCA_007135645.1 Bacteroidales bacterium | reverse complement strand
TATGATAAAACTAAAAGTACCGCGGTAAACTTTCCCAGTGCTACTCCTGATCCTCATTTTTTATTCCCGCATCCATGAATACATTCAAACAAAATATCTTATCTTTGGGTAAATACAAAAGCGGAGCGTATGGCAAAAGCGAAAAAGTTTGGCGCACTGAGCGGTGTTTTTACCCCTTCCATTCTTACCATTCTTGGTGTCATCATGTATCTGCGTCTCCCCTGGATCGTGGGGCAGGCCGGTTTGTGGGCTACCGTTGGGATCATCCTGGTGGCCCATATCATATCCTTTACCACGGCACTGAGTGTATCGTCCATTGCCACCGATAAAAAGGTAGAAACCGGCGGCAGCTACTACATCATTTCGCGCACACTGGGCTTGCCCATTGGGGGTACCCTGGGCATTGCCTTGTTTATCGGGCTCTCCTTCAGCGTAAGTTTATACCTGATTGGTTTCGCTGAGGTATTTCTTGGGTTTGCCGGCTTTGAACCCACCCTCAACAACATCAGGATTGCCGGTGGAATTACCCTTCTATTACTTACTTTACTTACATTTATCAGCACTTCGCTGGCCATAAAGTCGCAATTCATTATTTTAACGGCCCTGGCACTTTCGCTGGTATCGGTGTTTTTTGGCAATCATGACCTTTCACCCCAGCAACCCTTGTTTTCTTCCATGAGTGGGTCGCTGCCCTGGATCACCTTGTTTGCCATATTCTTTCCTGCCGTAACCGGTTTTGAGGCCGGGGTTTCCATGTCGGGCGATCTGAAAGACCCCCGTAAGCATATCCCAGGTGGCACCATCGCTGCAGTGCTTGCAGGACTTGCTGTCTATCTGGGCCTGGCGTTCTTCTTCTCCTACACGGTAGATCGTAACTCGCTGGTGAATGATTCATCGGTTTTGTTTGCTATCTCCTGGATCCCGGAACTGGTAGTTGCCGGGATACTGGGCGCAACCCTATCTTCGGCACTGGGCAGTATTCTGGGTGCACCGCGCATTTTGCAGGCTACGGCCATCGATAAAATTACCCCGGCACCCCTGGCCAAAGGGTTTGGTGCATCGCGCGAGCCACGCAACGCCCTCATGCTCACCTTTATCATTGCCCTGTCGGGCATCCTGATCGGGGAGCTGAACATGATTGCACGCATCGTTACCATATTCTTTATCATTACATACGGATTTCTCAATATCACCTATGCCATAGAAAGCTGGGCAGGGACAGATTTCAGGCCCTCTTTCCGCATCCCGGGAGTTATTGCTGTTATCGGGGCCGTTACCTGTATCGTGGTGATGATCCAGCTGGATGTGGTGGCAATGATCGGTGCATCACTTTTGCTGGTGGGCCTCTTTTTGTTCCTGAAAAGAAGGGAGCTTACCCTTCAGACAGGTGACACCTGGAACAGTGTCTGGGCATCGGTGGTAAAAACCGGGCTGGGAAAACTTACATCCACCAACCGCGAGCCGCGCAACTGGCGGCCCAACATTATTCTTTTCAGCGGCGGCGCAAAACACAGGCCCCATCTCATCGAAATGGCCAAAGCCCTGGTAGGCAAGCTGGGGATCTTTACCAACTTTGAACTGGTTGAAAACAGGGACGAGAAAACCCTGTTCAGTAAAAGCCAGCAGGTGATTGAAGATGAGGCTATATCACGAAAGGGGGTATTTACCCGCCGCCATGTTTCCCGCGATGTTTATGAGGGAATGGAATCCATTGCCAAAATCTACGGATTCTCCGGTTTTGAGCCCAATACAGTTTTTATGGGCTGGCCAAGGAATACCAAAAACCCACAGGCTTTTTCTGCCCTGTCAACCAAATTGAAGCGACTGGATTACAATCAGGTTTATCTTCATTATGATAAGGCTTTTGGTTATGGGAAAAAGAAGAAGATAGATATCTGGTGGAGTGGTTCCGGGCGCAACTTAAGCCTGGCAATTTCCCTGCTGAGGTTTATTACCTCCTCCTCTCACTGGCGTACTGCAAAGGTGAGGATACTGGCCGTGAGCAACCATTCAAACCTGACTGAAAAATACTACGAGCTGCTGGATCAGGTGCTCGAAAATAAGCGTATAAATGCCGATATAAAAATCATTAACAACAGTGTGGAGAAGTTATCCATGGGCGAGATCCTGCGCTCTGAATCCATAGAGACCGATCTGGCCATAGTGGAAATGGACCAGCGCCATGAGGATTTCTTTAAAGCTACCTGCAATCTCACCGATAATCTTCCCACCAGCCTGATCCTGTCGGCATCAACATTCTTTGATGACCACAGCATTGTGGAGAGAACGGAGGATGACAAACTTGAAACCCCCGAGGATGTGGAGAAGCCTGGCTTCCAGGTTGCCCAGATGATTTCGCTGCCGGGCAGGGAGATCATTGCCGGTGAAGTGTATAACCTTGCACTGCAAATGGAGCGCATTACACGCAACTATTATGAAAACGGGTTTGACTCCATTGGTGAAAGTGCGCTGGATTTTCAGAATAATCTGAAAGCATTTGTTGAAAAAACCACCGATCATATTTATACCATCAGCAAAAACAATGATCAGGCTACTGCAAAGGCAGAGTTTTTGAAGGCACTCAACGACATCTCTTTCAGGGCGCAGGGATTGCTGAAGATCCTCAAACAGGAGGTGTTGACCCGTCAAAGCCAGAACCTGCAAAATGCCAACATAAAGTACATCGCCGAAACAGAGAAGTACCTGAAAGCACTGCCCGAGTTTATCAGGGTTAAATACAACTGGAAAGAATACCGGAAACTGAAGGCAGATTCCTTTAAGACCAGTCTGTTTAAAAGCTGGAAACTCCTCAAAGCCAGGGTTACGGGCCGGCCGGCCATATACAAGATCAATGTAAGGAGGGCTGCACGATATTACCTTTATCACAAGCGCCTTGAAATGAACCTGCAACTTTTGCACGAATTTGCGATGCAGAGTTTCAAAGATTTAATCAATACCCGCAACATCCTTTCGGGAATAATTGAGCTTGCCGAGAAGGGGAAAAGCCATCATAACGATATTACCAAGATCCGCAATATTGTACAAATGGAGAAGGACCGTTTTATGGCTGCACTTTCTGTGCAGGCAGACAGCATCCGTAATTTTTACAATGGTGCCGGTAAAACCCTGGAAGAAGGCCTCATGAACGATCTGCAGGACCTGAATTATCTGCTCGACCGCCCGGGCGCCAACTTTTTGAGTAAACCCTTTGAGAAAACCCTGAAGCAGGATCTCCTGACCGCAGAACAGATCCAGTCGTTTTCTGCAACCTGGCACTCCAACGCTACCTTGTTCGTAAACAAAATATACCTGGATTTTTTACTGCAGGCCCTCAAAAACCGCACTGAATCTAAAATCCGAAAATACAACATAGACTTCCGTACGCAACTTGCCCCGGCAATCCTTAACCCTATCAGTAACCTGAACTCTCTTCTTACCGAATTCATGGAGAAAGGGAAATTTTCCAAAAAACCTGAAAGAAGTGATTTTAAAATTCCTTCCATTGAAAAACATTACAACCAACTCTTTGATGAGATCAACAGCTTGTTTACCGAGTTACCCATGATCCTCTCCATTGCCGGTGACGATCTTTCATCAAGCCTGGAAGAGAAAAAGTTTGAAGAGGCCCATGAGGTGGTGATAAGCGTAAAAAAGACGGTGGAGTTCTCGGTAGCATCTGAATTGATAGACCAGGCCAAGAAACAGATCCTGGAAATTTCAGTTATGCTGGGTAAGAGCCATAGCCGGATCCTTGATTACGTGAGGCTCATCAATTTCAATTTTTATGATCAGGCCGACAGCCAGGAGGAGGCTGATCGTCAGCCCGAGCTGATCAATGACTTTTTAAGGAAGCTTGAGGAGGAGAAAAAACTCATAGAAAAAATCATGAGTGACCTGGAGTCTGGGTTTGAAAAAACCCTGAAAAATACCTTTGCACCCCTTTCTTCGTCGGTGATTGCAAAAACCTCTGGTAGCATCAGCAGGCAAATTACCCAAAGCCGGAACCAGAGAATCTACTCTCAACTCATAAGTTATAAAGATAACCTGAAACAATCTGTTCAGCAGCAATTTGTTAGGCTGATCTACTCCAGGAGCGAAAGTATCTTGTGGATGGGGAAAATGGAAAACCCCAGGCAGCAAAATGAGCTGACCAATGAAGAAGTATATTCCTGGCTCGACATCTACTCTCCCAAACCTGAACTTGTCAATCAGCTTCCCTTTTACTATGGGAAATTGTTCTCGGGCCAGTCGGGTATAGGAGATGATTTCTGGGTAGGTATGAATGAAGAGGTTGCATCACTGGAAAAAGCCATTGACAGGTTCAAAGTCGGGCAGCCAGGCTGTATACTGGTAACCGGGGAACGAAACTCCGGAAAATCAAGCCTTTGCAGGTATGTGGTACGCAAAAATTTTGCACCGGAAAAAATCCACAACCTCAGGGCACCCCTGGAGAGCACCTGCGATCCTCAGGTGTTTAAGGATAAAATGCTCAAAACCCTTGGCTCGGTAAGATCCGATCTGGAAACAGCATTTAATGAACTTGCCAGCCCGGTAGTTTTTATCATCAACGATCTTGAACTCTGGTGGGAGAGGAGAGACGGAGGTACTGCCGTGATTGAACGATTACTGTATCTGATAAAGAAAGTGCATCGCAAAGCGCTGTTTATCATCAATGTAAACATTTATTCCCTGAAAATAATCAATAAGTTAACGGGGATCAACTCCTGG
Organism: Bacteroidales bacterium; assembly: GCA_007135645.1. Taxonomy (GTDB): domain Bacteria; phylum Bacteroidota; class Bacteroidia; order Bacteroidales; family UBA7960; genus SKVR01. Next base: position 26,785 of record SLIL01000341.1, on the reverse strand, counting down.
GCAATGGGCATTGTTGCATGCACCGGGTTTGACGCCAAAGAGCTGCGCGACCTCATCATGACCCGTCACCAGGCCGGGAGCATGCAGTTTGTCATGAATAAGAAAGACCAGGAGAGCATGACTGCCTGGGGCTTTGCCCGCCTGTTCAACAGGTTTTTTGATCTGAGCAACGGTAACCCGGGCCTGGCCATCAACCTTTGGATCGCTTCCATAAAACGGGTTGCAGGAAACACCATTTACATGGAAAAGCCACCGCTGCAATCCGCTGATTTTCTGGATAAACTCACGGGCGAACAACTCTTTTATCTCCTGCAGTTTGTTTATCACCTCAGGCTCAGCACCAAAAAGCTGGCGGAGATCATCAACTCTGATGAGGAAGTGCTTCACAACCACATTCTCAATCTATGGCAATCGGGCATACTTGCTGAGAAATTTCCGGGGGTTTATGCCATCAACCCGGCATTGCACCATGCCCTGGTATACAAAATGAAATCAATGAAACTGTTGTAGTTTTTCATGTAAACGGAATCAACCATGAAGGTCCTTATTATCATACTTATGGCATTGGCCCTGGTGTTGCTGCTCAGGGGGATGTATTATTTCCTTACCCTGCTTACACGTAAAAAAAACGCACATACCCTTACCCTGAAATTATTCCCCTGGGTGGAGGTTCTGATCTGGACGGCTTTTCTGTTCTGGAGTATTTCTTACCTGTTTTTTGGCACCATGGTTTACCAGACGGTGATTGTTTCATTGATCATTATTTTTGTGATGCTGGCAGGCTGGTTTATCATCCGTGATTTTGTATCGGGGGCGGTTATGAGGTCAGACCATACCCTTGAAAGGGGAGTAAGCATAAAGACCGAAAAATACGCGGGTAAGATCAGTTCACTGGGGATTGTTTCGCTGGAATTGATAACCGCAGAGGGTGAAAAGCTGCGTATTCCCTACAGCAAGATTGCCGGAGAGGTTATCAGCAGGCATTCAGAAGACGTAACCGGGAAAAACCAGGTGGTAACCGTGAGGATACCCCAACAACTGGGTGCAGAAAATATTGATATGCACCTGAGGAAAAAACTGCTTGAAATGCCCTGGATCATTGCGGAAGGGGATATAAAAATCCATTTGACACCACGGGAAGATCATTACGATACAGAAATACGGTTTACCTCCATCAAAGAAGATATGTTTGCCAAAACAGAAGAGCTAATACGGATGCATGTGTCTGAACTGAAAAAAGATCTTTAGTTCTCCCTCATTTCCACAATACGTCCGTTTTCAAAGGTCATCCGGCGGATTCTTTTACCGGTATCATCAAAGATCACCCATCGTCCCTGCTTCACCCCATCCACGTACCTTCCCTGCTCCCTGGTCCTGCCATTGATATAGAAGGATGTAAACTGCCCATGCATTCTGTTGTCTTTAAATCCCTGCTCCCTCAACCTGCGTCCCCTCTCATCATAAAAGATCCAGTTTCCCTGTTTCATGTTGTTCTCATAAATCCCTTCTTCCTTCATCTGTCCGTTGGCGTACCACTGTGTGAATGGGCCACTGAGCAAACCATTCTCGTAATTAGCCCTTCTGAGCATATTTCCTTCTTCACCCCAGTGGGTGGCCTGGCCATGCCTCACACTCTCCAGTGAATCGGGAATGATACGGTAAGTTATCTCATAGCGTTTTCTTCCGTTTTCATGCCACCCTTCCCATACACTATCCATCCTTGCCTGGTCAAATTTGCCCCGGTCCTGCATCTGTCCGCTCTCATACCAGCTGGTCCAAACGCCATGTTCATGGTCATTTACAAAATGTCCCTGATGACTTTTTCTTCCTGACTCATACCAAACGGTCCACAGGCCTGTTCTTTTTCCTTTATCGTAATGTCCCTGGCGCAGTTTTTCTCCGGTTGTATAAAAAAAGGTCCATTCCCCATGTCTTTCTCCATCTTCAAAATTTCCTTTGCTGGCAAGGTTGCCGTTTTCAAAATTAAATATCCAGATGCTGTCGCGCCGGTTATGCACAAATTTTCCCTCCATTTCGGTAAGGCCACTTTCAAAATACCAGGTAACATAACCATGCAATTCATTATCCAGGAAAGCCCCTTCAAACTCCTTTGTGCCATTTTCAAAATAGGTAAGCGAAGGGCCGTTACGACGATTGTTTTTGTAATAGGTTGACTCTTTAACCGTACCATCCTCGTAATAAAATTCCCACAATCCGTGCCGTTGTCCATCCTTCATGCCACCCATCATTTCCAGGGTGCCATCAGGATACCAGGTGCATGATTCTCCGGTGCCAAACTGGTTTTTTGCCCATTTCTGGCCGTCTTCATACCAGAATATCCAGAGGTCTGTTTTTTCGTCATCCGTATAATTTCCCTGCGACCATATCTGCCCCGTCATGTAATAGTAGGTGTATTCCCCTTGTTTCAGATCGTCGATACGGGTACCTTGCTCGCGCAACTGCCCGTTGGCATACCAGGCCTTGTATTCATAGGTTTCATAATTATAGCTCTCTTCCTTGTAACCAGCCATGGAGAAAAATTCCCATACTCCAGTCCTGGAATCATCCTCATATTTGCCACGGGCCATTTCTGTTCCATCATCATAAAAGTACACCCATGCACCGCTCTTTCCCTGTGAACTCCATCCCCCCTGCTCACTGACAATCCCATTGGGGTAATAGCCGGTGAATTGACCAAGGTCGTAGTCCAGTTCATGGCTTTTGATCCCTTCAGAATCGAAAAACTCCCATTTACCTTTTCTGCTGCCCATCTCATAATTACCCTGCATCCTGAGGGTATCATTGTGATCGTGATAGCGCCAGAAACCGTCCTTTTCACCTTCACTGAAAGGACCTGTCCCAACGAAATCATCATCCATCAGACTCACCGAAGGGGTTTGGGCCAGCAACCCTGACACACTGAGGCTTACAACATTTATAAAAGTCAAAAATGCCCCAAGCAGAATAACCTTTGAAACAATACGCATACTTAGAAGGAATAAAGGTTTGAGAAATTAACGTGAATCCTGATGCAAAATTATAAAAGGGAATTGATTTTCAAAACCCTTATGAATACTGAAGTCCTTTTTTAGTGGCCAATAAGAACAAACCCTGCCCAGTCCAGGGGAAGAAAGCCATTGTCTCTGGCCTCCAGCTTTGCCAGTCGCAATGCTTCGGGATAATCTTTTCCATTGGCTACATGACGGTAAAACATGAGCATCATATCCCTGGTCTTTTCATCATGTACCCGCCACAATGTAGCCAGCACCCGAGGAACGCCCGAAAGGATAAACCCCCGTGGCAGAGCAATTACTCCTTCTCCCTCCATAAAGCTGCCACGCCCGGTATTGCATGCACTCAATACCATCAGGCCGGCATTGAAATCCATTTCAAACAACTCTCCCATACTCAGAAAACCGGGTTCATTGTTGTCCGGATCATTCACCTGGTACAAAAACAAGCCTGATCGTTCGGGATGATCACTGTTTACAAGTCCATGGGTGGCAAAATGAACGATATCGTATTGGGAAATGAGGTTTCTTACATTGGATAATGAAGCATCCTCCTTTTTCAGATGATTAATTTTATGCATACGGTCACGCATAATCGTTTCAATACCAATTATTTCATCCATACTGAAGGCCAGGTAATCCAGGCTCTCCTCCCCCCGGTAGTGAGAGGCAAATTGAGGCTCAGTTGTTCTGAGCGGATCTTCAAAAACAGGCGCAATGGTGAGCATGGTGCGGGGCGGGGAATCAACATGCTCTTTTCTGAGGTTGTGCCATAATAAGGGTGAATAGGAATAGGAAACAGTATAATTTTCTATAAGCATTTGCCCGCCAACTGTTAGCCATTCAAATGGGATAAAGTTTAGATTCTTGTCAGGGATGATCACCAGTTTTTCAACATCCTGAAGGTAAGGGATGAGGTCTTCGAACAGCACCTCGCCCAGGCCTGTGGTTTGCCTGCCGGTTTGAACCGCAAACCTCTCACGGTCAATGGTACGGGCAATATCTTCGTTTGCCCTGTAGAATGTGATAATGGTGTCAGAGCGGAAAAGCATTTTGGCCCACGCATTGTCAAATATAAAATACTCTACCAATGCCTCGTTATCTCCCAGCTGGGACTGAATGTCAGACCACGATGCGAGTTGAATCTGTTCCCTGAAAAGCTCCAGGTCTGTATTGCTGAAATTCTCATCAATCTCATGCCTGAACATAAGGTAATCGATCAGGTCACTGTTGAGCTGCATTTTCAGTGAATGAATTCTTTCATCATCGCTCCCTGAAGCAGCAGCCAGCTGATTACGTGATCGTTGCACCTGCCGCGATCTGGCCAGCAATTGGGAAAACATGGTGGTATCACTTTCAAGTGCCGACTGAAAGCGGTTCTTTGCCAGAAGACTGTTGAGATGGAGTGCTTTTGATGAAAGGGCCAGTTGCATTTTCTCATCAAAAAATTGGGTACTCCCATTTTCAAACACGTAGGGCAATGCATTTTCCAGGAACCTGTTGTATAGTGTTACCAGGCTGGTTGCTTCAAAGCCAAAGATATCCCCGGCCATTTTTTCCTGAAACAATTCATTTTGCATGCTCAGCACCCTGATTATTGCTGCATTGGGAGCAGAAATATCTCCCATTTTCATATAGGCCTCCGCAAGGATCTCCAGAAAATAAAACTGGTTGATGGGGTCCATGGAATACAGGTCTGCAGGTACTTTCAGGCCATTCAGGGTCTCATGCTCATCATATAGGGAGAGGATCAGGTCAGCCGCCTGGGCCAGCATCCCATTATGCAAATACACTTTCCCACGTATTTCGGTGGTTTTGTCATGAAAAAATCGTGCACCAGGCAGATCCTCAATAATATCCAGGTATGCAAAAGCTGAATCGGCTGAAAAAGGGGTTACAGCATCGGCGATAAGCACGATGGCAAAGGCACGGTTATAGTCAGACATGGGTTGCTCCAGTGCAGTCTGTTTCGCCCTTGCTACATGCTCCCACATTTTTATGGAATCCCCCATCTCAGAGTAATACAAGGCAAGGTTGCCATGTGTAGCCGCCTGGATATTGTAAGTGGGATACCTTAGGGTGTCCAGCAGAGCAGCTGCTTTTTCGGCATAATAAATAGCCTGATCTACATCGTTGAAATAATTGAAAAAGTTCTGGCTTACTTTGGTATTGAAAAACGCATTGTACACAAGGGTAGGGATACTTGCCTGCCCCGATTCAAACAGCTCAATATCGTTAATAAGCACTTCGTTCTGTGTTTTCAGCAAATCGAAGGAGCCCTCCATTCTGCTTATGATTGAATAGTCAGCAAGGGCAAGACTGGCCAGATCATTGGCAGGTAAAGCCAGGGTGCGGGCCCTGTAGAGTGTGGCGTTTCCTTCTTGTTCCCTGCCCTGCCTGTAAAGGGCCAGTCCATAATCCACCAGGGTGTTTCGCAATGGTTCACCCTCATTGTTCAACTGCTCAAGGATATAAAACTGGGCCTGAAACAATTCTTCCTCACTGCGGCCAGGGAAATCAGCATTTCCGGGAATACGCCGAAGGTTTCCAAGGGTGGCGCGCAATAACCTCAGGGATACAAAATATTCCATATCAATGGTATCCCATGACGAACTGTAGGTGTTCATCCCTTCCAGAAGCCTGTCATATGCCAGGGTAAACTCACTCTGATGGCGGTAGAGGTTGGTGATTTCATTTGTTAAGAACAGGTACTGAACGCCATCCTGATACGCAAGGCTTAATCGGGCAAGGCTGTCCATTTTATACACTACATGCTCACTATCCACCCCATCATTGTATTTTGCTATAAGGTTGCGATACTGTTCATAAAAAGAATGCTCTTTTATGGCCCTATCGGCCGAATAAAAAGGATGATACTGTCCAAAGGTTGTAAAGTGCAAAAAGAAGAGGGAAAGGAAAATAAAAAGCACGGGCATATTCAGCCTGCAGGATATATTTTCGGATAACATGTTTTCAGCCAGAATTAAGTATTAATGAACTTTAAAGATCGTAATGAATGATCAGGAATGCAAAAGTAGTGATCTAAATGAGAAAACCCCAAAAAGGGGCTGTCAAAACCAACAGTTGTTAGTAATTTTTAAAGGAGGCGGAGGTGAAACCAGATAGGATAGATCAACCTATTGATTAATTTTGCAAAAAAAATATTTCAAAATCAATGCAATACCGCAACAAACTTAAAGAAGAAGATCAGAACGAGCAGTTAAAAACTGTTTCGTTTATCATTAGCCAGGTTGTTGCAAAATATATCAGCAGGAGAGTGATCCCGGAAAGAGAACGCGGAGATGTTGAAATGGCTATTACCGAGAAATATCTTTTAAAGAGAGAAAAGATACATCAGGCGTTTGAAGGCAGGTCTAAGCTGACCACTTATTATACGGCAGTAATCAACCGCATGTGTTGTGAGGTAATAAGGAAAGAGCAAAAGCATTGGTATGCAGTTGAAGAAAACGAGTATACGTATAAACCTGAATCAGGCTCCGCAGCATATGACACAGCCAGACTAACGCTGCTCAAAGAAGAGATGAAACGTTTTTCTTTCGCCCTGATCCTATTCAATGATTTACTGGCAAAAGTGATATTGTTTTTAAAATACTACTTTGAAATACCCATAAAGGATGAAGAAATACATGCTTACGCAGGCTTAAAGAAAGATCAGGCAGCAGCTATCCTGGGCCAAAGAAGTGGTCTTGCCAAAGCGGAAGTAAACGAAAAACTTGCGGAGCTGGTTTTACTGGTTGAAGATAAGAAAGTTGGTGGTGATGCCATACGAATGTGGACAAATAAACAAATTGACATCCTGATTGCCAGGATGAATGGAGACAATCAGCGTTACCATAACCGGGAAACCATAACTATAATGCTGGAAATCCATGCGCATTCAGCCTGAAAGAACCCTTAGATTCAAAAGAAATATTGGAGGAGCTATGAATAAGACAGATCAACACCTCAATCCGGAGCAGATTGCATTTTGTGCAGAGGCTATAATCAGCGGCCAGTTTGCCGGGCTTCCTGAAAAGTACCGGGTTCATCTTCAGGAATGCAGTAAGTGTGCCGATGAAGTAGTAACGGTGGCAGATATTTCTATCAGCTTGACGGACGAAGAATTTAATCCATCCCAGTCTGAAGATCCAGTTACATCAAAGACTCCAGGACGTAAAACGATATACAGAAAACTATCCTGGGTGATTACTGCTGCAGCAGCAGCTATTATTTTCGGGATGATTTTGCTTTACCCGCCCTGGTTTTTTCAACCACAGAAGGATCATACCCTGGCTGAACAGTATGAACAGATTCCTCTTACTGAAGATCCGATGGCTGTTCATCCTGAATTGCCTGAGCAAAAGGCCGATGTGCTGATTTTGGAAACACAGGAACAATTGGAAAGGGATGATCGTGAAAACATACAGGAGTTAACAGCAGAGTCCAAACCTGATAATGAAGACAGCATAACCCTTTTGGCGTACTTTGAACCTGACCCTTCTCTTGAGCAGTTGTATCAGAACATGCAGGGAGCCTTCAGGGGCCACCAGGTGCGAGTGATCAGTGATAAAGAGGTGCATTTTCCCCAGGACACACAGCTTCAGTGGGAGAATCCCCAGAGTCAAACCCTTTACCTTGAACTTTTCAACAACCGGGGAGAAGAACTTATTTCCATTACAACCAGTGAAGAAAGCTACACTTTGCCCTCGCTTGACCAGGGGTTGTATTACTGGAAACTCATCAGTGAAGATTTTGATCTGCTGTTTGTGGGGAAAATACTTGTAAAACCTTGAAATGGCAAGGAAGGTAAGAATCTCTCAGCGCATGAATGTTATATCTTTATTGTTGCTTCTGGTTTCAGATTGATAGCATGAGACTTCAGCAAAAAAAACAGCCCGGATAAGAGAATCTGTCTCTTTCCGGGCTGATATTTTTCAGGCGTTTGAACAGAAAACGGCTCTTACATACCTCTTACTTCACCTCTGGTGGTTGAGTAGTTAATGTTCAGGGCATTTACAAGCCTGAGCTCCTGTTTTACATCGGTAACAATACCCATTTTTGTTTCCCTGTCGATCTTCATAGAGAAAATCATAAGCGGCCTTTCGGCTTCAGGTCTTGCCTGTCTTTCAGCTTCTACAAAAGAAGCAATTTCATTCAGGTTGGCGAAGGTATCGTTAAGCTGAATACGAGGCTCTGTACCAAAAATCTGACTTTGGATAGGTTCTCCGATGTAAATGAAACTCACCAAAGATTTGCGTTCCAGTTTCTGGATCTCAGTAGCCGGAGGCAAGGTGTTTCTGACAAAGAGGGTGGTTTCGCGCATGGTAGTAGTTACCATGAAGAAAAACAACAGCATGAAAATAATATCAGGCAAAGAAGCTGTATTGATTTTCTGTGATGCTTTTGTTGTATCTTTTTTAAATCTACCTTTTATCATTTAGCGGTCTCCTATATCTTTTGGTTCTGCTTCTGAAATAGCCATGGGCACTGCTTGCCTGATGGCCGTAATCAGATCCTGATCTGTGAGTTGGTCAAACCTGACACCGAATTTCTCGCGCGACAGGTCGTTGCGTATATCGTTGATGGCAGCAGCAAGCTCATTCTGAACGGCAATATACATCTCATAAGATGTCCCCCGGTCATTTTGCAGGGAAATAATTCCCCTTGATACTTCCACTTCACCAAGATTGTCGATATGTCGCATCTCTCTCACAGGCATAGTAGGATCATTGGTTCTGTTGAGCAGGAATTCCTTGGTTTGCTCACGCAGTTGCGTGATGTTCCCAAGCTCACCCCTTACCAGCAACCGGTCGTTGCGGTCAACCAGTACCACAAATACGTTTCGCTCCCTAACAGGGGGTGGCGGTGGCGCATTGGGGTCGATAGGGGGTGGCAGCAACCTTCTGAGCCCTGTGTCAACATCCATTGTAGTAGTTACAAGGAAGAAAACCAGCAGCAGAAAGGCGATATCTGCCATTGAACCTGCATTGATTTCTGGGTTCATTCGTGCCATAGAGAGTTCTCCTAATTTTTGGTTATCTGAATAATTTAGATACTTCTGTGTAAATAGAAGCTAAGAAGGCCAGTGCTATCAGCAGAAATGTTGCATTGATTGCACCTCCGATAATTCTGGAAATAGTGGCACTTGCAACGGGGATAGCAACATTGAGGTAAAGCTCAGACGTAGCCATTGAGAATCCAATAAAGAATACCACCAACAAAGCAACTATGCCTATCAGAGCTCCCTTAGCTTTTTTAAAGTTCACAATCAATTGAAAGACTGAGAACAAAATGACCGTTACAGCAGCCAATCCAAGCAGGATATAACCCAATATAAGGCCAATATTAATCAACGAGTCACTCATAAGACATGGTTTTATTTGTTATACTTAATTAAAATGTCCATGAAAGAAATGGTAGCATCTTCCATGCTGTTTACAATGGTATCAACTTTTGATACGATGTAGTTGTAGAAAATCTGCAGGATAACTGCAACAATAAGACCGAATACAGTTGTCAAAAGAGCAACCTTGATACCGTCTGCAACAATGGTTGGAGAAATGTCACCTGCCTGGGCAATAGCATCAAATGCTGAGATCATACCGATTACCGTACCCATAAACCCAAGCATGGGTGCAATGGCGATAAAGAGTGAGATCCAGGTAAGGTTCATTTCCAGTTTACCCATCATTACACTACCATAGGAAACAACAGATTTTTCTACCACTTCCATGCCTTCATTGTAGCGATCAAGGGCCTGGTAAAAAATACTTGCAACAGGTCCGCGGGTATTTCTGCAAAGATCTTTGGCAGCATCAATACCACCACTCTGCAGGGCATCTTCTACCTTGTTGAGCAGTTTTGCAGTGTTTGTGCTGGCAAGGTTCAGGTAGATGATCCTTTCAATACACAGTGCAAGGCCCAGAATCAAGGTGAGCAGAACAATACCCATAAACCTGGCATCACCCTCAATGAAGCGTTCCTTTAATACATAGTGGAAAGTCTGTTCTTCAGCATCGTCGGTATCCACGCCAACCATGACTGCTTCAGCAGGTGAAACCTCATCCTCAGCTTCTGTTGTTTCGACTACTTCAGTTTCTGGCTCCTGCTCTTGTTGAGCTTGCACTTTTGAGGTAAGGCCGAAAGTAAGCATTCCTGCTATGGTCAAAAAGACAAATAATTTTTTCATAATAGATTCAATTGGTTTTGTTTTGACTGTTATTAATTAAATATAGCAAAGATTTAAAATTAAAAAATCTTGCGGAGAGAGAGGGATTCGAACCCTCGATACCCTTGTGAGGTATACACACTTTCCAGGCGTGCGCCTTCGACCACTCGGCCATCTCTCCTAAATTCTGCCATTCCTTTATTTATCCTGATTTTTCAGGCTGCTAAAATACAAAAAAATTAAAACATAACGAGTAATCCTCAAATTTTTACCCACTCCAGGGGTAATTTAATATTATGTTCATTTACTTTAAGAGCAAAAGGGTTTCTTTAAGTTTTATTTTGCCCTGTTGCAGTGGCACTTACGCAGATATTAACAACAGGTGGTTAAAAACAAAATCCTGTGCATCTGCTTGTTTTTTAATTTCTTGGTTACCTTTAACCCGTTTTTATACCGGTTAAGGTTATGCTGATTTCTCTGCAATACAGCAATCAGCATGGCAATCTATTCCTTTGTTAACAGAAAATTCTTTATGGAAAAAACATCCAAAAGCAGCAAAAAAACCACTTCCACCACCAAGCCAAGAACATCAGCCAAAAGTAAAAAGATAAGCTCAGAATCCAAAATATTCGTCATCGACACTTCCGTTATTCTTTACAATCATGATGCGATCATGAGCTTTGAAGATAATGATGTTGCTATTCCTATAACCGTGCTGGAAGAGCTGGATCAGTTTAAAAAAGGGAACGACACCAAAAACTTTGAAGCCCGGGAATTTACACGCAAATTAGATAAACTTTCACACGCTACTCCGCTTCAGGACTGGGTTTCTTTGGGTACACCCAAAGGGGGACGCATTAGGGTTGTGATGAATAAGCCCAACGGGCTGGATGCTACCGTGGTTTTTGGTGAAGACAAGCCAGATCATCGCATTCTCAATACAGCGATCTACATGGCCAGGGAAAATCCCGACAGGAGAGTGGTGCTGGTATCCAAAGACATCAACCTGCGCTTAAAGGCAAAATCGCTCAACATTGCTGCAGAAGACTTCGAGACAGGAAAGGTAAAAAATGTAGATGAGCTTTATACAGGGAAAATTGAAATAAAGATTTCGGACAATGCTCCTATTGACAAATTATATGAAAAGGGATCTTGCAGCCCTTCTGAACTGGGCCTTAAAGACCCTGTTCCCAATATTTACATAATTATTAAAGGAGAATCAGCATCGGTGCTTGCCTGTTATAATTCCATAACTGGTAATGTTGAAAAAGTAGACAAAAGAACCATTCAAAGGATCACTCCCCGCAATGCAGAGCAGGTATTTGCCCTGGATGCTATTTTGAATCCCGATGTGAAACTGGTAACCCTGCAGGGAGTTGCAGGTACAGGAAAAACACTGCTGGCACTGGCCGGTGCTCTTGAGCAGAGAGAAAACTTTGAACAACTCTATGTGGCCAGGCCTATTATTCCCCTTTCCAATCGTGATATAGGATTCTTACCAGGCGATGTGGGGTCAAAGATCAGCCCCTACATGGAGCCATTGTATGATAACCTGAAGTTTATTCACTCTCAGCACAAAGAACGGGAAAAATCATTCAAAAACATTACTGATGCCCTGGAGAATGAAGAAATTGTGGTGGCCCCTCTTGCTTACATCAGGGGCCGGAGCTTATCAAATATTATTTTCATTATTGATGAGGCTCAGAACCTTACGCCCCATGAGGTAAAGACGATCATTACACGCGCTGGTGAGAATACCAAAATGATCTTTACAGGTGATATTTTCCAGATTGACACCCCCTACCTTGATTCCCAGAGTAATGGCCTTTCTTACCTGATTGACCGCGTAAAGGGGAATAAGCTGTATGCCCATGTAAGACTGGAAAAAGGAGAACGATCAGAGCTTGCCAACCTGGCAAACAGCCTTTAGGCTGGCAGAAAGGATAGGCCTTTTATTCCAGATAAATTACCGCTGTTACTGTTTGCCCCACTACCAGCAGGGTTTGAGGATCAATATGCTCCATGGTGTCGTTTATGGTATGCCAGTAATCAAAAAATCCGTGTGAAGTATGGGTGCGCTGATCAATGATGTTGATCACGGGAATATTACGTATTTTATTGATGTAATAATGGTCGTCGATCACATACCCGCCTTCGGTATTGATGAAGAAGCTTGAGAAACCCTGCCGGTGGGCAATATCCCAAACCTTTCGTACAATGTTTGGGGCATATAACATAGAATACCCCTCATGCCTGAAGGTGGCATTGGCTGCACCCACCATATCGAGCAATATGCCAAAACGGGCAAAGTAATCGGTGCGATGAGGATTTCGTGACCAGTACTGACTTCCCAGTGCCCAGCTATCCTGGTCGGGTACATTTATCAGGCGGTGTTTCCCGTAATCTTCTGCATCAAAAAATATGATATCAACACCAACTGAAGGATTGTATATGCTGAGAAGTCTGGCTATTTCCAGCAATACTCCCACACCGCTGGCGCCATCATTGGCACCATCAATGGGGGTGTAATGATTTGCAGGATCGGGGTCATGGTCTGCCCAGGGCCTTGAGTCCCAGTGAGCACAAAGCAGGATCCTGTTGCTTTTTTCGGGTTGAAAACTTCCAATAAAATTCCGGATATTAAGCACCGTACCGTCAAATGCCCTTACACGGGCCTGCTGCACGTAAACAGTATCTGCAAATCGGTTCAGGGTTTTATGGAGCCAGTCGCCGCATTGACGGTGAGCATCGCTGTTGGGGACCCTGGGACCAAAAGCAACCTGCCTCTCTACAAAATGGTAGGCGGAGTCTACATTAAAATGAGGAATTTCTCTCCGGGGTTGTGTTGCTGCCATGGTTTCATTATTTTCTGAACCGCGGCTTTCGGTTTGGCTGCCGGAGCCGCATCCTATAATTACTATACCTGAAAAGGCCAGCAAAATAATAAGTTTTTCTTTCCTGATCATTTTACATCATGCTTAAAATTCAAAATAAGGTTGTTGCCTGTATGATTGGTCGGGTGTACAGCTGATAATTATATGATTACAAGCTCTTTTAATCATTTGGTTAAAGATAAATTTTCAAATCATACTTTCTCTGATATTTTCCAATTGATCAAAAGTACAGATTTTTGAGGGATCGTAAATAAAACATATCAATTCGCTTAAAATTGTGCACAGGTACTTTTTAATCTGCTTTTGGGATTCCAGGAAACCAATACTAAGTTATCGCTGATCATTTCCTTGTTTTTGTGTTTAGGAAAACCAGTTAAAACTGTTTGCAACGTGTCTTTTGCTTCAGAGTGTATAAAATGATGTGTTGGAGTTCTGTTCGATCGATGCGCTAATTGTGAATTTTCTAACAACTTTGCCGGAGATATAATAATTATTACGCTTAGGATAAAATCTTTTAACCATTTGTGCGTTTTCATGAATGTGTTCTCTCTGGCAGCACTTGCTTATAACTTAAGAATTGAAAATATTTGCGATTTGCTTTTTTTGATCCGGTTGCAATGCTGATTTAACAACAATTCCTAAAGGATTGTAATTTCAGGACAAACAGATCAACTAATGTTTAAGTCAGGATACTGGTGCGAATCAAATTCATAATCTATTCACTGATCATACTATATACAAAACAAGGGGGGTAAATACAATCAACTATATGGGGTGGATCAATTAAGGAGCCTTGGTAAAAACGCAAAAGATGAGTGCAAAAAAGTCTGTGTCTTATGAAAAAGAAAAGGGGGTTGCAAAATCCAACCTTCTTTATAAAGAAAAAATTCTTCTGTATGAAAAGATTTTTTCTAAGATCAATGCCATAATTTTCGTATTTGATTTGAATGAACTACGAATGCTCTGGGTAAACGATGGATTTAAGAAAATCCTTGGGTATAAAAAGACTACCCAAAAAGTTCCAGAATCGTTGCTTTTTGATATCTATCATCCCAATGACCGGGACATGCTCACAGAGATGCGTGCATTTTTTGAACAGGATAAAACAGGAACCTTTACTGCTATTTTTCAGTTCAGGGATATAAACGGCGATTATATCTGGCTTTGCACAGCCGCCAGCATTTTCAGGAAAAATACCAGTGCTTCGGTACTGGAGATTGTTGGGGTATCCATTAACTTTTCCAATGAACTGGTTTATGATAAAAATGCGAAGGTTATCACCCGCAAAATCCTCAACAAAAAAAACAAGGAGGTTCTTTCTATACTTACAAAACGTGAAAGGGAGCTGCTTAAGTATTTCGTTTCAGGGCTCAAAACACGTGAAATAGCTGAACAGCTAGGTATAAGCTTTCACACTGTAAATAACCACAGGAAGAACATTTTGAAAAAGCTTAACATGAAAAACATTGCTTCGCTTGTAAATTTTGCCGCAGAACATGGGTTAACCTGAAAAAGAGCAATAAAAAAACCTTCAGGATCATATACTGAAGGTTTTTTCGTGTTTTGATAAAGATTGGAAGGGTTTTCCTTTGGGGCCTAAATGAACCTAAGTTCTTTCAGGCTATCGTGAATTAGGTTAAAAGTGCGTTCGATATCATTATCCAGGCCTACCGAAAACCGGATAAGTCCCTCTGACATGCCCATGCTTCGTTGCAGTTCTTCGGGCACTTCGCTGGAGGTGCTTTTCCCTGAGTTGCTGAAAAGGGTTTTGAAGTATCCAAGACTTACGGCCAGGTATCCTACACCTTTGTCCTGCATTTTTTCCATGAGTATGTTGGCGCGTTCAGCTGTATCCATATCAATGGCAATCATTCCTCCAAAGCCAAAGTCGGGATTCATGATCCTTCTAAACAATTCGTGTTGGGGATGCTCCGGCATTCCGGGATAAATGAATTTCAGCCCGATTTCTTTAAATTTTTGGGCCAGGTACATTGCATTGTAACTATGTTGTTTCATGCGAATATGCAGGGTGTGCATATTTTTTAATATGTTAGTGGAGCGCAGGGGATCAAGCACCGGGCCCAACAGCATGGCAGTGCCGGTATTTACATCGGCCAGGTCGTTGATAAACTGCTCATCGGCACATATTGCCCCGGCTACACAGTCATTCTTGCCATTGATAAATTTGGTCATGCTATACATTACCACGTGGGCGCCCAGTTTAGCAGGGGCCACGATCATAGGGGTAAATGTATTGTCAACCAATAACTTTATTCCATGGTCGTTGGCAATTTTGGCAAGGGCTTCGATATCGCAGATCTGCAACAGCGGATTGGTCATGGTTTCGGTGTAGATAAGCCTGGTATTGGGCTTAATGGCCGCCCTGATCTGCTCATGATCGGTTGGATCAACAAAAGTTACTTCAATCTGGAATTTTTTAAGGTAATTGGCTAAAAATGCGAAGGTACCGCCGTAAGTAGTAACAGAAGAAACAATGTGCGACCCACAATTGCATAATTGCAGAATCGCTGAAGTAATGGCAGCCATACCAGAAGCTGTAACCCATGCACTCTGGGTTCCCTCCATGGCAGCAAGGGCCTCGGCAAGGTATCGGTTGGATGGGTTCCAGTGCCTTGAATACAAAAAACAACCCTCCTGCTCACCATGAAAGGTATCGGTCATGGTATTCGCCTGAAGAAATGTATAGGTTGCTGAATCGGTAATGGAAGGGTTCACATCTCCAAATTCACCAAACTGTAGCAAATCCTGGATTTTTGATGCGGGGTCAAATTTCATAATCAAATTTTTTTTGTGTT
Source organism: Bacteroidales bacterium (assembly GCA_007135645.1). GTDB lineage: Bacteria > Bacteroidota > Bacteroidia > Bacteroidales > UBA7960 > SKVR01. The sequence goes on along the minus strand of SLIL01000341.1, from coordinate 10,896 downwards.
TTGAAAAGGGTGAATGCTCGAATAGCAACGCAACAAAAATAATAATTTAAATGAATAAAACGCGAATAACCGAAAAATATTTAGCTGTTTATTAAAAATTACTTACAGATTTATTGTTTTTCTTTTACTTTTGCATAATTCTATTATTTAAAGAAGCAATTAATGAACGGAAACTTTCAGATTGACAAAACTGACCAGAAAATCCTTGAGATTTTAACAAATAATGCAAGAATGCCCTTTCTTGAAGTAGCCAGGGTTTGCGGGATCAGTGGTGCGGCAGTGCATCAACGGGTGCAGAAACTGGTGGATGCCGGAGTGATAAAGGGGTCGCAATTTATCCTCAACCCCAAAGGGTTAGGGTATCAAACCTGTGCTTTTATCGGGATTCAGGTCAACCTCACGGCCAACTCATCGCACCAGGAGGTGTTTCAGAAAATTATGAAGATTCCCGAGATCATTGAATGCCATCATATCTCTGGGAAATACTCTTTGTTTGTGAAAGTATTTACCAAAAACAATGAGCATCTCAAAAAGGTGATCGTGGAAAATATACAGTCCATTGTAGAGGTTACCAGCACCGAAACGTTTATATCCCTCGAAGAAGGATTTACCCGAAACCTTCCGGTTAACATGGGCGACATTACCAGTTTTTAACTTTCGCTGGGCCTGATTCTGTTTGAAAACAATCTCAAAAAAAGGCGGGAGCATTGATTTGCTCCCGCTTTTTTATTAATCCCTGCGCATGGGTTGCTTTTTTCCATAGGTAAGGGTTCGCCATAGCCACTCCATGGGCCCGAAGCGATAGTACTTAAGCCAGTAGTGACTCCAGATTACCTGTACCAGGTATATGGCCAGCGTAAGGATCATCCCCTGCCAGATATTTACTTTTCCATAAAGTCCAAAACCATAGGAGAAAAACAACGTGGTAGCAATGAGTGATTGAGCCAGGTAATTGGTGAGTGCCATACGCCCGGTCCTTTTAATGGCATTGGCCACTTTGCCAAAATATCCCCGTTGATAGCAGAATACAATAAGAGAGATATACACAAAGGTCATGGCTGGTCCGCCAAATCCATGTCCCACCAGGGAGAATACCATATTCCAGTCCATCAGTATGTAAGAACTTTTTGTTGAAAAATGCGCATAAAGGTAATTACCCACAATGGCCACAGGCAAACTGAAGAAGAACAGTTTTCTGAAAAACAATATGTTTTGGCCAGGATTTTCAAACACTTTCTTCCTCGCCAATACCATACCTACCAGAAACATGGCCAGCACATTGGGGAAAAAGAAAAATATTCCCCCAAGAATATTGCGGTATTCTACAAGGCGCATAGACACTATGTCCATAAATGAACCGGTGGAGTACACTACGATTGCCTCATCCAGCAGGGCCCTCATACTTTTTTCTGCTTCCTTAAAGGATACAATCATTTCCTCAGCAACTTCCGGGTTGCTTAATCCCAAATTTATCAATATTGTAAGCATGGTAGCAAAAAAGGGAGGGAGCAGCAGGATACAAAATGCCCATATTAAAAGCGATTTGTTGGACTTTTTTCTGAACAGGATCATCAGAAAACCAAAAAGGGCATAAAACACCAGAATATCACCATACCACAACAGAACCACATGCAAAACCCCGATGGCAAGCAGCCAGCCCAGGCGCCGTCTGAAAAGTGATAATACATTGTTTCCTGATTCATTGGCCTTGCGCATGAAAAAGTAAAACCCGATGCCAAACAACATAGAAAATAAGGTGTAAAACTTCCCGGTGAAGAAAAAGTTGATCACCCAGTGCGCTTTCATGTTTGCAGGATCAGTCCAGATGGCAAACTGGCCCATTTCGGTTAAAAACGGGGCATTCATCAAGGGGAGATTTACCATGAAAATGCCGAACAAGGCAAATCCACGCAACAGATCCAGAATTTCAACCCTTTCCCGGACTGCCAGGGGTTGGTAATTAGTTGTCATATTACTTCGTTTTTGTTAGTTATTGTTAATGAACTCGGAGTGCAAAGAAAATAATGGTTTTCTTTAACGTGAAATTTATGTGTCCCAAACCGTATATTACAATTCTTAAGACGCAAAAAAGGCAACTGAATTACATATTCATCTTAATTATGCAGGAATATTCTTCCGGCAAAATGATAAAATCTGTTTATATTTGAGGGGTATGTAAACGGAAACTTAACTAAAAATGAAGAAGCATTTTCTGACTATTAAACTGGTAATTGTATTATTTGGCTGGATTAGCTGTAGCCCGCAAAAAACTGAGCAAACCATAAAAGTAATGACCTATAATGTACGGTTTGATAATCCTGCTGATGGCATCAATGCCTGGCCCAACCGCATTCCCCTCAACGAAGCATATATGAGGCAGGAAACGCCCGACATTGTGGGCATGCAGGAAAACCTGCATCATCAGAACCTGGACCTTTTAAGGATCATGCCCGGCTATGCTTATGTAGGAACCGGTCGGGATGATGGTAAAGAAGGGGGCGAATTTTCTCCCATATTTTACCGGACAGACGTATTTGAACTGCTTGACGATTCGCAGTTCTGGCTCTCAGAAACGCCTGATGTGCCCGGAAGTATAGGCTGGGAAGCGGTACTGCCACGTATAGTGACCTGGGCTAAACTAAAGCATTTGCAAAGTGGCATGGAGCTTTATGTGTTCAATACCCATTACAGCCATGTGAGCGATCTGGCAAGAAAAAAAAGCATGGAATTCATGTCGGAGAAGATCAATGAAATTGCCGGAGACCATCCTGTGATTGTACTGGGAGATTTCAATATTACCAAAGGATCTGATCTCTATCACCATATGATTACTCACCTAAAGGAAAACAATGGCCTGCAAAATGCCCAATACCTGTCGAAAGAGCCTGTTACCGGTGCAGATGCCACATTTAATGCTTTCAGGGATGGTATTGAGCCACGGGTAATCGATTATATTTTTGTGGACGAAAACTTTCAGGTACTTAGCTATGCGGTAGATATAGTAAAAGATGGTGAGATATTTATTTCTGATCACTGGCCTGTACAGGCGGTGCTGAGGTTGAATCAATGACAAATAAATTTCGTTATCAGTCTGAATCTTTTTTATCCTTAACCGGAGGCCATTAATGAGGAGCAAACCTGGCAATGTCTTGCTTTTAAATGCATTTATGTTTATCGCATTGGCTTTAAGCCCGCTGAGCCATGCGAATGCATTTTTATTTAATGTACCCGAAATCCAGTCTTATCTCAGGGTTAGTTTTGGCAACAGGAGCCAGAACTGGTCTGTTTCACAGAACCCTGAAAACAAGCATTTGTTTTTGGCGAGCTCCGATGGACTAATGGAGTTTAATGGGATAACATGGAAAAGACATCCCTTCCTGGGCAACCAACCTCTTCGATCGGTTATGGCGCATACCGACAGAAGAATATATACCGGAGCTTTTGAAGAATTTGGATATTGGCAGTACAATGAAAATGGTGATCTTGTTTATCACTCCCTATCCCAGAATTTTGAAGTAGAGAATAATGATGAGATATGGCGAATATTTTCACACAACAACAAAATCCTTTTTCAATCATTTACAACCATTTATATTTTTGAACAGGATTCGCATGCGGTTGTCAGGGCTCCATATACCATGCTTTTTATGCACCAGATGGGAGAAAGGCTTATGGTACAGATCATTGATCACGGACTGTTATGGTATCACGATGAAGAATTCCATTTGATTGAAGACAGCGAATTGTTTTCCGCTACCAGGGTACATGCTGTAATTCCCTATAACAAACAAAAAGATCAATGGCTTATTTGCACTGACAATATGGGCCTTTTTCTATTTGACGGGGAAGAATTCAGTTATTTTGAAAGCGAAGCATCCTCATTCCTGAAAAGTTTTACCTGCAATACGGCAAAACAACTCAATGACTCTACATTTGCTTTTGGCAGTATTCTCAATGGAGTTATTATTACCGATGAAAAGGGGATCATTCAAAGACGGTACAACTCGCTCAACGGGTTAAATAACAATACGGTGCTGTGTATGCACCTGGATTATGATAATGGATTATGGATAGGCCAGGATGAGGGCGTTAATTACATCAATATGCTATCGCCCAACATACATTACCAAACCATTGGAGGGTCACTGGGAAGTATATACGCAATGCTTATTCACGAAAACCATCTTTATATTGGAACCAATCATGGGCTTTTCAGATCAGAAATTTCTCATTCCGGGTCGCATTTTCAATTTGACCGACTGGAATTCATTGAGGGGAGCCAGGGGCAGGTATGGACGCTCGAACTGTTTGATGATCAGATCGTATGTGGACATAACGATGGTACATTCCTGGTAGAAGGAACAACATTTGTAAATATTTCCCCTGTAACCGGAGGCTGGACCTTTAAACCGTTCCGGGAATATTTGATTGGTGGCACCTACACCGGTATTATTATCCTGGAAAAAGGCCCTGATGGCAAATGGCAACAACGCAACAAGATTGAAAATTTCCAGGAACCTGTCAGATATCTCGAAACAGATTATCTGGGTTTTTTATGGGCCTCGCATCATCAAAAAGGGGTTTTTAAAATTGAGCTTTCCGATGACCTGTACAGTGCAAAAAATACAGAGCATTTTGATGAGTTTACCAATAGAAACACCAATGTAAAAACATTCAGCATAAACAACAGAGTAGTATTTACAACCGGCGAAAACATATACACATGGGATTTTGTGCGCAATCAAATGGTTCCTTTTGAGGTGTTAACTTCAGGGTTAGGTGATTATGCCGCAGCCAAACAAATAATTCCCCATACACACAACGCATATTGGTTTGTTCTGGATAATAAAATGGCCCTCTTTGAGGTTAACCTTGAATTCAGTCCCCGGAAAATCCTTGAAACACCGCAGCTTTATTATAACCTTCCACAGAGAAGAATGCAGCTCATCCCGCTCAATCACAATACCATTTTAATTCCTAACCCCAAAAGCTTTGTTGCATTTAATATGCATGCTGCTGAGCAAAGAGAACCCATAAGCAGATTATCAGTTGATAAGCTTACTTTTTATGGCAGAAAAGACACCCTGAATTTTTTCCGGAAAACCCCTGAAAGAAAAATTGCTTCAAGGGCAAACAATCTTACCGTTTATTTTTCTGATCCATCCAACTTTGAGCAGTTTCCCAGAAACTATTATTTCAGGATAAAAGAGCTGGAAGCTTCCTGGCAAAGCACCTTGCAAAACCATTTTACCTATCTGGATTTAAAGCACGGAAAATACACCCTCGAGATAACGCATAACTTCAACGATATAGTAAGTACATCTTTTGCTATCAATAAACCCTGGCATATTTCCAACACGGCTATGGTTTTATACGGGCTGATTTTGATTGCAGCGATATACGGCGGTATTGAGTTTTTCCGCTTTGAAATAAGCAGGCAAAGAGAGCTGGCAGCCATGGAGATAAGGCAAAACAGCCTGGAAAAAGAACTGGACTACAAAAGTTACGAACTCATGCTAACCATGAGACATCTGCTTTTGAAAGACAGCATCCTAAAGGATTTGAATAAGCAAATTAACCAACTCAAGGAACAATCTTCAAAATATCCCGTAAAACAAATTAAAACCATCGAGAAGATCATTCAGCAGGGTATTGGAACACAAACTGTTGAATGGGAAAATGCCATGAACAATCTGAAACTATCCCAGCAAGGATTTTTCAAAGCCCTTAAAGAAAAATATCCGTCCCTTACTACCAACGATCTCAGGCTTTGCTCCTATCTACGCATGAATTTTAACACCAAAGAGATCGCACAGTTATTAAATGTTTCGCCACGGGGAGTTGAGGTAAGCAGGCATCGTCTCAGGAAAAAGCTCAATCTTCACCCTGACGATAACCTTGTGGAGTTTCTCATGAAAGAAGAGTTTAATCTCTCTGAATAATTAACACTTTATTTTCCGGATAATACCCCTTGTACTTTTCCTTTTACCGGTGTGATTTTGTGCAATGAAAAAGTACGAAATTGTAATCATATTTTGCTGATTAATAGTTTCATGAGAATTTGTGATAGGGTAATATTAAGGTTTCCGCAAACGTTTTCGGAACCTGGTGAAAGTGATTTACGCCTGAAAATTTTTAGCTGGATATTTTTCCATGTATGTTTGTGTTGCTTACTACACAAAAATGCAAAACATGGATCCAAAATACCAGCAAATCTTCAAATTGGCATCAGGGCTGTTTCTGATCATATTTTTTATTGTTTCTTGCCAGAAAGATGATTCCGGTGATATGGATTACGGAACTCCCGATCCTTGCCCCCGGCTCGAAAGGGTAATTCAGGAGAATATTCCGGTTGAAGAGCTCCTTGATAAAGTTCAAAAATACACCTTAAAATATTTCTGGGATTTTGCCGAACCCAATTCAGGTATGGCCCGCGAAAGGAATACCTCAGGCAATCTGGTTACCACAGGTGGGACCGGGTTTGGTATTATGGCCATGCTCGCCGGTATTGAAAGGGGATTTCTTCAAAGGGAGGAGGTGCTTGAAAGATTGTTACAGATTACAAACTTTCTTGAAAATGCCGACAGATTTCATGGTGCATGGTCGCATTGGGTTAATGGGACCACAGGCAGGGCCATTGCTTTCAGTGAAAAAGACAATGGAGGAGATCTTGTAGAAACCGCTTTCCTTGTGCAGGGGCTTATAGCAGCCCGCGAATATTTTGACGGTAATGACCCGCAGGAGGTCTTTCTCAGGGATAAAGTAGATGAATTGTGGCATGGGGTAAACTGGCAATGGTACACACAAGGCCAGAATGCATTGTACTGGCATTGGTCGCCCGATTACGGATTTGAAATGAATATGCGTATCAGCGGATGGAATGAAGCACTTATTGTGTATATCCTTGCCGCTGCATCACCCACCTATCCCATTACAGAAGAAGTTTATCATCAGGGTTGGGCCCGAAACGGGAACATGGTGAATGGCAACCACTACTATTACATGGAATTACCGCTGGGTTATCATTTTGGTGGCCCCTTGTTTTTTGCCCACTACTCTTTTCTGGGTCTGGACCCCAGAGGATTGCACGATCAGTATGCCGACTACTGGAAGCAAAACACCAACCATACACTGATCAACCATGAGTATTGTGTAAGAAACCCCAAAGGTCACTGCCACTATAGCGATTCAATATGGGGTATCACTGCTTCTGACGATCCCCTGGTGGGATACCAGGCACATGCTCCCTTTGGTTATGGAGGCCAGGATAATGGGACCATTACTCCCACGGCTGCTTTAAGCTCTATGCCTTATACCCCCGAGCAAAGCATTAAAGCCATGGAAACATTCTATTATTACCTCTACGATGATCTTTGGGGACCATACGGGTTCAAGGATGCATTCAATTTCAACGAAAACTGGTTTGCCGACAGCTACCTGGCCATTGATCAGGGCCCCATCGTGGTGATGATTGAAAATTATCGAAGCGGCTTGTTGTGGGAGGTATTTATGCGTAATGAGGAAGTAAACCAGGGACTTGAAAAACTGGGGTTTTACTACGAGGAACATATGCCGTAAAACGAATTTACCGCTGCCCAGACATTTGTTTTATAGTGGCAGAAACACCTCAAAATATTGAAGAGAAACTAAAACAGCTCCTATGAAGAAAACGTTACTTTTAATCCATTTTGCTGCACTATATGTTTTACTTGCTTTTCCCTTGCCGGGAAGAGCACAACTCCAGATTTTACCGGAGAATCATGTGTTTGAGGATACCCAAACAGGTCTTGCCGCACCAGGACAGATCTTTACCATTACCAACACCTCTGAGCAACCTTTTGAACTTATTCCTGATAATATTTTGCTGAAAGGGAAAAACACCCAGACTACTTCCCTTTCTGTTCTGTCCTACAATATTGAAACCGATGATGGCAACTGGCCCGGCCGATTTGCCTATATGCTGGAAGAGATGAGGCAAATGGATGTGGATATTATTGGTCTGCAGGAGGTGATACAACGGGCAAACCTTGACAATCAGGCGATGCAGATGGCCGATTCATTGGGGTTTTATTATTATTTTGATTCGGTTGACGATGAAAACAGTGTACAGCGCTACGGCAATGCCATCATCTCAAGATATCCCATTGAAGAAACCAACTACCGGGCGCTGGTTCCCCTTGACAGGTTCCGCACGGCAATACACATTAGAGTCAATGTGGAAGGAAATGTGGTGGATGTTTACAATACACACCTTCATCACCACCCTCTTGATCACCACATAAGGATAGAGCAGGTTATTGATCTGATGGACTTTATTGAAGAAACAAACAGTGGAGGGTTCATTTTTATTACCGGTGATTTCAATGCTAATCCTGATTGGGAGGAGATGCAGCTACTTTATGATGATTTCATGGATGTGTACCCTCTGTTTCACGAAAACCATCTGGATCCTGAACATGCAACCCTGAATTACAAACTGGGTCACCAGATGCGCAGGATCGACTATGTGCTTTTTGGCAAGGCAGGCCTGGATAACCTGGTGCCTGTGTCAGCTGAAATTGTGCTCAATGATGAGCATGAAGATTTTGAAATGGAGTCAGACCACTTTGGGGTACTGGGCCGTTTTGAACTTCTTGGCGATAACAGCCATTTCTCTCTCAACAAACCTCAGGAAAGCATTATGCTGGATCCGGGTGAAAGCACCACTGCGGAGGTTACCTTTCAACCCCGAACAACAGGGTACTGGCAGGCAGAGCTCAATGTAAGTGAGCTGATTGCTGAAATTGCGGGCGAAGGGTTTGACGCTACAATTACCTCCTTCCCTTTTACTGAAAACTTTTCGGAGGTACCTCAGTTTGAACTGCCCTTCGGCTGGAGTTCCAACGCTGAAAACTGGTATGTGTTCAACTCTTCTTTTGCCGGAGGAGAAGAGCCGGAACTTGTTTTCTGGTGGCAACCTGAGAACGAAGGCAACCTGCATGTCAGGACACCTCCCCTGTATACCGCGGGACTGGATAGCCTGACTGTTTCTTTCAGGCATTATGCTGAGGATTTCCAGGATACCGGCGGCTACGACCTTGGTCTTGTTGCCATCGCACACGATCAGCAGTATCCCGTATTGCAATGGACTAATCCAGGAAATATAGAAGCTCAAGAGGTACAGGTTACGCTGAACAGTTCAGATCATGGAGTAGGTGCAGAGATGTTGTTCCTTGCATGGGTTTATGAAGGCCCTTCGGACGCTATCGTGCGCTGGGCCATTGATGATCTGGAAGTATCAGCATTGCCTGCACTTCAGATCACACCCGCATATTTTGACTTTGATTTACAGGAGATCTATACTCAATCCGGCCCTGTGCCATTTATAATGACCAACATAGGAGGAGACTTGCTGGAAATCGCTCCTGATCAAATTTCTATTAGTGGAGATCAGTCGGGACAGTTTATGCTTCAGGTACCCCAGGGTCAGATCTCTCTCTCCCATGGGGAGTCAGATACATTGTATGTATCCTTTGCACCCCAGGAAGCCGGCCAGATAGAGGCACAGCTTCTGGTCAGGGAAAGAGTTGTGGAACTTCAGGGAGAAAGTTTTGATGCCACCATTACCCAGCTCCCCTGGACAGAAGATTTTTCTGCACAGGTGCAGGGCGGGGTGCCCCTTGGCTGGCAAAGCGATACCCGCAACTGGGAAGCCTTTATGCTGAGCAATGCCGGTGGTACGCCACCCGAAATGGTATTCTGGTGGCAGCCTGTAAAGCAAGGCAGATTTTACCTTACCACACCCCGGATTGAAACACAGGGAAAAGACACGCTTGTCCTTTCCTTTAAATACAGGGTGCGTAACTTTCAGCAACCAGGCATTTATACATTATCTGTAGTAGCAATAGCTGATGGAGAGGAATACATCATTGAAGAATGGGTAAACCCCGACTTTATTCACCCCACCGAATTCATAGGGATTATTGACAGCAGCAACCACCAGCTGGGTGCTGAAAGTTTCAGGTTAGCATGGGTTTTTGACGGCGCTACTGACAATATGGTATCCTGGGATTTTGACGATATTCACCTCTATAACCCGGGAGATACTCCTATCCCTGATATTTCACCACGTTCCCATAATTTTGGTTCTCAGCAAATTGGATCCTTCTCTGAGCCCGTGCAGTTCAGTGTAACCAATAATGGCGGAGGACAATGGATTATTAATCCCGAAGACATCCATATCAGTGGCCCTGATGCTGATGATTTTGTCCTGCAGGATTTTGATACACCCATTTCACTGAATCTTCTGGAAACATCCGGGTTTTTTGTCTCTTTTTCTCCTTCTGCCCAGGGGCCCAGAAATGCAACCCTTACCCTGGACACGCTGGAGGTAGAGCTTACCGGATTTGGCAACGAACCAACCGACTATTTTATTTACAGCGACTTTACCATTCCCGGACTTACCAATGTGGAAGGTTTCAGGGAGATCCCGGGATGGGCCCAGGGGATGCTAGCCAGCGATATAGCAGATGAAGGGGAATTTGGTGGCACAGTATTGCAGCTGGATTATGATCTTGACCAGGCAAACGACCTTACATCCTATTGGATGTGGGCTTTTCCTCCGGTAGATTTAAGTAGTTTTTCTGAGCTGGTGCTTGTGGTCAGATCAAATGTACCGATAACTGATCTGCGTGTTCAAGTCCTGGATAGTGATTTCATTGCAGGCAACGGAGGCGCATCTTACGTCTATTTCGACAGCGAGACTAACTGGCAGGAACTGGTTTTCCAGATCAACGATTTAACGCCTCTTGAAGGTGCTGCAGGGCACCCTGATCTGAGTAAAATTCAACGTATTGATCTTGTTTTTGAAGATGGTGAAACCCAACCACAGCAGGCCACTGTGTGGGTGGATGTGGT
>SLIL01000021.1 GCA_007135645.1 Bacteroidales bacterium | reverse complement strand
GGAGGTATGGGCGAACCCCTGATTTCTCCCCTCTTTGATGAAACTGTTAAGCTGCTGGGCGACAAAAGCATCTGGGTTACCTCCAATGGAATTTTGTTCAGGGAAAAATTAACTCCGGAGATAGTAAAAGGTATTAACCTGTTTATTGTCTCCATCGACGGCATGGAGGATCAGATGGTAAAAGGCAGGGGAGTTGTTTTCAGTGAGTTAATGGCCAACATCGACTGGCTCAATAAAATTAAAGAAGATGAGCAACTAACTGAACCATATCTGGATGTCCAGTTTGTAGCTTCAAAAAAAAACATTCAGGATATTTACCCCCTCATGGATGTACTGGCCGAAAAGAACATCAGAAACCTGGTGATCTCACATTTGATGCCCCAGAATATGAAGCAGGCCGACGATATTCTGTATATGCTTCATGGCAATGATGAACTGAAAATGATCTTTAATAAAATCAGGAATTATTCTTTCAAAAGAGGTTTGCGCGTGATTTTTCCCGAAGTGGAATTGAAAACCGAAAGGCGTTGTGCATTTGTGAACAATGATGCTACCTATATCACCTCAAGGGGTGAGGTGGTGCCTTGCTATCGGTTATCGCACCCGGGAAGCGAAGTGGTGTTTGGCAGGGCTAAATCCCTCAGACAATACAGTTTCGGAAATATCTTTAATGATACATTGTCTGAGATATGGGGAAGGAAGAATTATCTTCACTTCAGGCAAAAGATCTACAACAACCATTATCCCTCTTGCCCCGATTGTGACCTGGTGGAAGGGTGCAGTTTGATAAACGATGTGGAATTCGATTGTAATGGCGAGGAACCCAATTGCGCAGACTGCCTGTGGGCCAGAAAGTTTATTTTCTGCAATTGAAAAAGGATAGTAAAGGTTAACTAGTTGTTCTTTTGATTAAATTCGTAAAGCACTTAACAATAAAAGTAAAAATATGCAGATTAAAGTAAGATTATTTGCAACTTTGCGCGAAGGTCGTGGAAAGGAACTGTTTCTTGATTTTGAAAATGAAGCAACCCCCGCCATGATCTTTCAGCAACTGGCTATTCCTGAAGAAGAAGTGGCGATTTTGCTTGTTAATGGAATGGATGGCAAGCCTGATCAAACTCTGAAAGATGGTGATACCGTGAGTATTTTTCCTCCTGTGGGTGGTGGATGATCAGTTTTAGTTCCGGTAAACAGACAATCTGGATAAATGGCAGCTTATGATGTATGCCTGACAAAGCAACCTGGAAAATGGAAAAGCGATACCTGAGAAATGAAAATATGCTTTCGCGCGAGGAGAATCTTTCCCTGCGGGATAAAAAAGTGGTTGTGGTAGGCTGTGGTGGCCTTGGCGGGCATATCATTGAGCAGCTCGCCAGGCTAGGAGTTGGTTACATCACTGCTATTGACGGGGATGTGTTTGATGAAACCAACCTCAACCGGCAACTGCTTTCCAGTATAGAGAATCTGGGGTCGCCAAAGGCCTATGCTGCCAGGGATCATGTAAAAAAAATAAACCCGGATGTTAAGGTTAGCGGTATTTACGATTTTCTTGATGAAACCAATGCCGAAATATACCTGTCAGGCCATGATGTGATCTGCGACGCCCTGGATAATATGAGTTCACGGTTGCTATTACAGAAATATGCCAATAAGCTTGGAATACCTATGGTTTATGGTGCTATTGCAGGATGGTATGGCCAGGTAACCACCATCTTTCCCGGCGATAATATCCTGGGAAGTATTTACCAGGGCGGAAGCAACAAAGGAATAGAGCAGGAACTTGGTAATCCATCCTTTACACCAGCCCTTGTGGCATCCATTGAAGTATCGGAAGTGCTGAAGATCCTCACCGGCAAAGGAGAACTCCTGCGCAACCGCTTCCTGATGATCAACACCCTGGACCAGGAATACGAAATTTTTACTATCTAATAACCCAATCCCGCATCCTTGTAGTCGCGGGATCTTCGCTTCGCTTCGATAACCCAATAACTAAATAATTTAATAACCTAATAACCAAAATGATATCCTTCGAAAAAGCCCTTGATCTAATCCTTAATTCAGCCCGCTATCTGGGCGATGAGCCTGTGGACTTTATGGAAGCCCAGAATCGTGTTCTTGCAGAAGATGTATTTTCGGATGTGGATATGCCTCCCTTTGATAAAGCTGCTATGGATGGTTTTGCCTGCCGGCGTGCCGATCTGGGCAGCGAACTGGAAGTAATTGAAACCCTGGCAGCGGGTCAGGTTCCGCAAAAAACCATAGGTGAAGGGCAGTGTACACGCATTATGACCGGTGCCATGGTTCCCGAAGGGGCCGATACAGTGATCATGGTGGAGCAAACCGAAGAGACAGGCCATGAGCGGATCCGGTTTACAGGTGAAAAAACGACTCCCAATATTGCCTATAAGGCTGAAGATGTGAAAACCGGTGATCTGATGTGGAAGAAAGGACAACCCATTTTGCCATCGCACATAGCCATTTTTGCCGCAGTGGGTTGTACCAGCCCTCTTGTGGCAAAGCAACCCCGTGTGGCCATACTTTCTACCGGCGATGAGCTGGTAGAGCCTCAGCAGAAACCCGGCCCCGGGATGATACGCAACTCCAATGCCTGGCAGCTTGTTGCCCAGGTGAAGAGTGCCAACTGCATTCCCAATTACATGGGTATTGTGCCCGACACCCCGGAGGATACCGAAGCGGCCATCACAAAAGCACTGGCCGAAAATGATGTTGTACTCCTTACCGGTGGGGTAAGCATGGGCGATTTTGATTATGTGCCGGCAGCCATGAAGAAAAACAATGTGGAGATCCTGTTTCAGAAAGTGGCAGTAAAACCAGGAAGACCAACCGTTTTTGGTACAACCGGAAATTCATACATTTTCGGTTTGCCTGGCAACCCTGTGTCATCTTACATAAACTTTGAGGTGTTTGTAAAACCTCTGCTTTATAAACTTATGGGTCACGATTTTAAACCTTATGAGTTAACACTCCCCATGGGTGTCAATTATAAGCGTAAAAAGGCTGATCGCCTGGAATGGCTGCCCGTTGATATCAACGAACAAGGCGAAGTAATACCTGTAGGATACCATGGTTCGGCACATATTCATGCCGTGTGTTTGTCAAAGGCCCTGATGAAGATCCCGGTAGATACGTTTGAATTAACCAAAGGAGAATCTGTTCATGTTAGACCATTATAACCGCAAAATAAATTATTTACGAATATCGGTTACCGACCGGTGCAACCTGCGTTGCCGCTATTGCATGCCTGAAGACGGAGTATGTATGGTGAAGCATTCTGAAATTCTCACTTACGAGGAAATTCAGCAGGTAGTTGCGGTTGCGGTGCCCCTTGGTATCGATAAAATAAGGCTCACGGGCGGAGAACCTTTGGTTAGAAAGGATATCGTAGAACTTGTAAGAATGATCGCCAGTGTTAAAGGGGTAAAAGATATTGCCATTACCACCAACGGAATTTTGCTTGAGGAATTTGCAATACATCTTGCCAATGCGGGCCTGCACCGGGTAAATATCAGCCTGGATACTGTTGATCCCGAAAAGTTTTACCAGATCACCAGGGGAGGAGATATCCAAAAGGTGTTTGACGGTATTGAAGCAGCAAGATTTGCCGGGCTGAGTCCCGTGAAAATCAATTGCGTAATCAAGCATTCATCAGATGAGCCGGATGCCCTGGCAGTAAAACAATACTGCAAAGAAAATAGACTGGAGGCTCGTTTTATCAGCCAGATGGACCTTTCTTCGGGCCATTTTGGGATTGTAGACGGCGGAACGGGTGGCGACTGCTCCAATTGCAACCGGCTGCGGCTTACCCCCACAGGTAAAATGAAACCCTGCCTCTTTTCCGATCTTGAATATGATATCCGGCAGCTGGGCATAAGGGAGGCCATTGAGTCGGCACTTTATGCAAAACCCGAAAAGGGTACTGTAAACCTTAGCAATTGCTTCCATAATATAGGTGGATGAGATGCTTTGATTGTTAATGATTTAATTTGTCAGATGATGTTGAAGAAAGAAAAACAAGTTGTGTTATGACAGGAAAATTCTCTCATATAGATGAAAAGGGCAAAGCCAACATGGTAGATGTTGGTGATAAGCCCATGCAGGTGCGCACTGCTATTGCAAGGGGATTTATTCGTTTACAACCCGAAACCGTAAAACTGATCCGTGAAAACGAAATGAAAAAAGGCGATGTGCTTACGGTAGCCGAAATTGCGGGTATACAGGCTGCCAAAAAAACAGCCGATCTTATACCCCTGTGTCATCCCCTTCAGATCACCAAAGCCGACGTAAAAGCAGTGCTGGAAGAACATGGAGTGGTTGTGACTGCCACCCTGAAGTGCATCGGGCAAACCGGTATCGAAATGGAAGCCCTCACCGGGGTGAGTGTTGCATTGCTCACAGTTTATGATATGTGTAAGGCTGTGGATAAAAAGATGGTCATAGAACACGTATCTTTGCTTGAGAAAACCAAAGAATAATAACTTCCGGCATGCCGTTTACATCGCATGCCTAAAATTGAAATATAAACTTTTATGCAAGAGATAAAGATCCTATCGGTAAACATATCAGAGGAAAAAGGCACCGTAAAGAAGCCTGTGGAAGAAATTACCCTCAATCACAATGGTGTAATGAATGATGCCCACAGCGGACCATGGCACCGGCAGGTGAGTTTGCTGGGCAAGGAAAGCTTCGACAGGTTTTCTGTTCAGGCGGGCCGCAAGCTGTCTTTTGGTGAGTTTGCCGAGAATATTACCACCCACGGGGTTGAGCTGGTAAAAACCTCTCCTCTCGACAGGTTCGTGGGCGAAAATGTAGAGCTGGAGATCACCCAGATCGGTAAAGAATGCCATGGGACTTCATGTGCTATTTTTAAGGAAGTGGGTAATTGTGTAATGCCCAAAGAGGGGATTTTTGCCCGGGTAGTAAAGCAGGGCTCCATCAGGCCGGGCGATGTGCTTCAATATGTGCCCAGGGTATTGAGGATCCAGGTGGTTACCCTCAGCGACCGGGCCAGCAGAGGGCAGTATACCGACAGAAGTGGTCCGCGGATTGTTGAAATCCTCAATGATCACTTTGAAAAGCGGCCACGCAATATTGAGGTGGAAACCACGATAATTCCCGATGATGCTGCCAACCTCTCTGTGCTGCTGGAAAAAGCGGCCTATGAAGAATACGATGTGCTCATCACCACCGGTGGCACAGGTATCGGCCCAAGGGACATCACCGTTGAGACTGTGAAACCCATGCTGGATAAGGAGATCCCGGGAATCATGGAAATGATCAGGGTGAAATACGGTGCCAATAAGCCCAATGCCTTGTTGAGCAGGGGTGTGGCCGGACTGATGTCCGACACGCTTGTATACACATTACCAGGAAGTGTAAAGGCTGTGAACGAATACATGGAGGAGATCCTGAAAACACTGGAGCATCTTATTTATATGCGCCACGGTCTGGATGTCCATTAAAAAAGACTACTCGCATTTTAAGGTCTCTGCCGGGTTGGCTCTTACTGTTTTGTAAGACTGGGCAAATACCGTCATCAACGCTGCCGTAAGAACTGTTATTGCAGGGATTGCAAACAGCCAGAAAGAAATGTTGATCCTTACAGCAAAGGAAGTGAGCCACCTTTCGATAAAGAAGAAACCCGCCGGAAGGGCGATGAATGCTGAAACACCCCAAAGAATTGCATAGTCCCTGAGAAGCAGGGTGAAAATGTTCCTCTCCGAGGCCCCGATTACTTTTCTGATGGAGATCTCCTTTTTCTTCTGTTCTGCCGTGAATGCTGCAAGCCCAAGTAGCCCCATTATGGTAATGAATACTGAAAGAAAGGAGAAAATGGCGAATACCATTCCGAATCTCCTCTCTTCCTTGTTTTGTGCATGATAATAATCATCCAGAAAAAAATAATCAAATGGAACATTGGGGAAGTTTTCCCTGAAAATATTCTCTGTCAGTCTGCGCATATTAAGGCTGTTGGCCGAATTCAGGCTCATGGTAAAGTAGCCCCTCTGGAGCCTTGGAGTCCAGAAGATCAGGGGTTCCACCTTTTCTTTGGGCGAGAGGTGATGGTAGTCTTTTACCACTCCCGCAATCTCAAACGAATGGCTTTGCAGCATTACCCTTCTGCCAATAGCCTCTTTCGGATTCACAAACCCAAAAAGGCGGGCTGAGGTTTCATTGATAATAAACCGTTCGTTATCAACATCAGGATTGCCTGAAAAGCCACTACCCGCTAAGAAGGGCACTTCGTAAACCTCGAAAAATGATGTGTCTGTTTCAATAAACCGGAAGTTCTTTGCTTCATCAAGATTTGATCCCTGGAGGTGGATCCCGCCAATATTCATCACGATGGGCTGGCCTGGCACTACCGAAGAAAAAGTAATCCCTGATACTCCTGCCAGATCAGCAACTTCATTTTTGAATGTATTTATGCGTTGGGCAATAAGGGTATCATTGGGTGCCGGGGCTCTTACAACCAGCATATTGTCAAGTCTGAATCCGGTATCGCGGTCCGAAATATGCCTGTATTGCAGAAAAGTTCCCATGGTTGCAAGGAGCAATCCCATGGCGATGGAAAACTGCGATACCACAAGGATCTTTCGTAATCGCCCTTTGCCTTTAAGCGGGTTGCCCGACGATTTCAATACCTGGTTAACGTTTACTTTTGATGATTGGATCACGGAGTAGAAACCTGCCGAAACAGTACCCGCCAGAAACGCAATGCCCAGGAAAACAAGTATCATGTTGTTTCTCCACAGAGGAAGAATGTCAGGTATTTCTGTAAAATGGGAAAAAAAGTTTCCTGTAAGCTCGATGATGATCAAAGAGCAAAGAATGGCCAGGATATTAATAATGGCAGCTTCCAGAAAAAACTGGGTTGTAAGTTGCCAACGTGTTGCTCCGGCTACTTTACGCATACCGATCTCGCGGAGTCGTTTAATGCTTTGAATGGTAGAAAGGTTGATGAAATTTACCCATGCAATGATCAGTACAAACCATGCTACAATTTCAAGGAAAGAGATGGCCATGGCATTGGCACCGGGCTTCAGCTCATGAAGATACTTTGATTTGAGATGGATATCCTCAATGGGCTGAAGTTGTATACCCATGTTGAATTTATTCTCTGACAAGGTACTCCCAAGAACATTCTGTATTGCCTGGGCTATTTTTTTGTCAATGTCTTCTTTCCCGGCTCCTTCTTTCAGAAGCACATAGTTGTAATATCCGCTGAGGAAATGACTGTTGGTAAAGGTTTGGGGTGTGAATTGCCTCACCGTTTCCATGCTGATTAAAATATCTGCAGCGAAATGGGTGTTGGGTGGCAGGTCTTCAAATACAGAAGTAACGGTGTAAGACTGTAGCTGGTTGATGATTAATGTTTTTCCTATGGGGTTGGCCTCGCCGAAATATTTCTCCGCAGCACTGCGTGAAATGCTTATAGTACCCGGTTCAGCAAGACCACTCTCGGGATCGCCGCTTATTATTTCTATTCCGAGCAGTTCCAGAAGACTTGCATCGGCCCAGAAGGCGCCAGATTCATGAAAAACCTTGTCTCCATAAGAAAATGATGCTTCTATCTGGTAAGCCAGTGCCAGCGCCTCAATCTCAGGGATCTGGTCTTTTAATATCCGGCCTATGGTTGGGGTTGCTGATGCAAATTGAATATGCTCTCCGGTTTCGGTGGTACGCCAGTAATTGAGCCGATAAGTGCGGTGGCTGTTTTCCTGGTAGCGGTCAAAACTTTTGTGAAACCAAACGTAGTGGCTGATAAGTATGCAGGCAGCAATACCAATGGCAAGGCCTGTGATATTGATGATATAATATACGGGCCTGGCACTAAAACTGTGAACAATGGATTGAAAGTAATGGTGTATCATTCCATGTTTTTTTATTTTCACATCAATAATTAAACCATTATCAATAGTATGTTGTGAGTGAGAGTTTTGTAAAAAACTGTAGATGAGTGTATTGTGCGCTTGCGTACATGGTTGTTCGTAAACGGGCACTCTGGGTTTTTGTGCATTTTCCCGATAAACTTTTCTCCATATGAAATGTTTGTTGATTAACGAAACTCCTTATTTGATAAACAATACAAACGTACAATAAAAAAGCATAAACAGTGAACGCAAAAACAGCAGGGATAATAGGATCAGGATTTGCAGGCCTCGCAGCGGCCTGCAGCCTGGCAAAAGAGGGATTTAAGGTAAGTTTATTTGAGAAAAATGAAACACTGGGAGGTAGGGCCCGGAAGTTTGAGGAGAAAGGTTTTATGTTTGACATGGGGCCTTCGTGGTATTGGATGCCAGAGGTGTTTGAAGGCTTTTTCAATCATTTTGGGAAAACCGCATCGGATTACTACGAACTGGTAAGGCTTGATCCTTCGTATAACGTGGTGTTTGGGAAAGATGAAGTCATTTCGGTACCTGCCGGATATAAGGAGCTGGAAGAGCTTTTCGAGAGCATCGAGCCTGGCAGCAGCAAAAATCTCAAAAAATTTCTGGATGAAGCCGGGTACAAGTATAAGGTGGGAATGGAAGAGTTTGTATGGAAGCCAGGCCTGTCAGTCACCGAATTTGCTGATGTGAGGGTGCTGAGGAGTGTATTCAGGCTTCAGATGTTTTCATCCCTGGCCTCGCAGGTGGAAAATCTTTTCTCCGATGATAAGCTCCGGCAGATCCTTAAATTTCCTGTGTTGTTCCTGGGGGCTACCCCTGAAAACACCCCTGCCCTTTACAGCCTGATGAATTATGCCGACCTCAAGCTGGGCACCTGGTACCCCATGGGGGGGATGCACAAGATCATTGAGGCATTTGTTTCACTGGCAAAAGAACTGGGCGTAGAAATACATGCCGGAGAACCCGTTGAAAGGATAGACGTTATAAACAATAAAGCAACCGGTTTTACCACCAGCAAAAGAAGTTATCTTTTCGACTATATTGTGGCCGGAGCTGACTATCATCATGCTGAGCAGAAACTTCTTCCTGAAGTCCACAGAATGTATTCACCCCGTTATTGGGAAAACCGCACCATGGCCCCCAGCTCATTATTATTCTATCTTGGGCTGGATAAAAAGGTGGAAGGGCTAAAGCATCATACATTGTTTTTTGACCGGGATTTTGATCTGCATGCAAAAGAGATCTATACCGAGCCTGCCTGGCCAACCGACCCGTTGTTTTACGTTTGCAGCCCTTCAAGGACCGATCCTTCTGTGGCCCCGGAAGGGAAGGAAAACCTGTTTATCCTTATGCCCCTTGCCCCGGGAATCAAAGACGACGAGCAAATGAGAGAAAAATATTTCGATGTGATCAGTGATCGGTTCAAAGAGGTTTTCGGGGTTGATATCAGGAATCATATAATTTACAAAAGATCCTACTGCCTCAACGATTTTGTCAATGACTACAATGCTTTCAAGGGCAATGCCTACGGGCTGGCCAACACATTGAAGCAAACTGCCATACTAAAGCCCAGGGTAAGGCACAAAAAGATCAAAAACCTCTATTTTGCCGGGCAGCTTACCTCTCCCGGGCCAGGCATGCCCCCTTCCATTATTTCCGGTCAGATGGTGGCGGGATTGATCGCATCGAAAGGTTAGAAATACTCGTAAATATCACCTTCGGAAAAGTAAATATAGCTTGTTTTCAGGAAGGGGGTTTCTTTGTTGCCGTTTATCCGGTAGTATATACTATTCAATAATTTACCTTCATCGTCATAGGTGAAAACTTCTTTTAACCTGGCAACAAGGTTCTCATCATAAATTCTTTTTTCTATAATCTGGTCGTAATCATTGTAAACGATCATTATTCGTTTTTTCTCCGGCAAGGCATTGCGAAAAGAATACCGTACATCCAGTTGTATCAATGGCTTCTGGCTGTAATTGATCCTTACCCTTATTCTGGTTCCATTTTCCCTGTTAATGTATTGCCTGCTGTTGATGAGGCCAGTGGTATGGTTCAGTCCATACCGCCAGTTCATACTTTCATCCTCAAGCAGAAACGATATTGAATACTTTCGGATGTACTGGTTGTATAAATGCGTACCACGTTGCCCTTCACCCATATTCTCGATAGAAAAAATCAGGTTGTTGAAATCGGGATACAGATTAGCTACATGAACAAACTCCTCCTTTTCCTGATCATAAAAATACAACTGATCAACCAGCCTGTAATCTGTAAGATAGTCTGCGTTGGATTTATATTTTATGCCTACTGCAGTCAGAATTTTTAACTCTTCATAAGCCTCAGGAGCAAGGACCATGATGGCATCAACATTTGATGCAGTTGCCTTACTTCTGATCCTTTCCAGCAGCTGGGCATAGCTGGAACCATAGAACGATTGAGCTTCGAAGAAGTGTGTTTTGATATAGGTGCCTTTTTCCGGCTCTTCGCCCGGAAACAAAATACTTACCTCATAATTCTGGGGGGGAGTGGGGAAATCACTGATGCGGTAGGGGTCAGGATGTGGATATCTTTTGGTAGCACCACAGCCCGAAAGTAATAAAACGATCATAAAGAAGGATGGAAGGTAGCATCTGGAATCAGTTTTCATGGTCAGCAGTTTTTATGAAGGAGAAAAAATCGCAAATAATTGCAATGCAGATAAATCTTAGAATTACCATTTATGAAACAAAAATTATTCCATTGAATATTGGAATGATTCTAAATAAGGGGATTCAAAGGTCTTTCCGGGATAAATTTTAAGTATTGGTCTTGCTGATCTGTCCTGGAGATAATGCTAATTTTCAGAAAATGGCTATAGGATAAAAAAATGAGGTTTTGCAATTTACAAAACCTCATTTTTTCAATTTTATCTTTTGTGTCTGTTGTTATCTAACCAATCCTCTTTGTCTGAGCAAGGGCTCAATTTCAGGCTCCTGACCACGGAAATTCACATACATTTCCATGGCATCACGGGTACCTCCCATTTCAAGGATCTCTTCCCTGAATCTGCGGGCTGTTTCACGGTCAAATATATTGCCGGTTTCAACAAATGCTTCAAAAGCATCTGCATCCAGTATCCCGGACCATATGTAACTGTAGTATCCT
>SLIL01000276.1 GCA_007135645.1 Bacteroidales bacterium | reverse complement strand
CCGGCAAGGCCTTTTGTTTCAATGTAGATGGTGTCGATAAGAATATCTCCGGCCGGATGGGGTCGCTGCCTTGGATAATCTATGGGCCTGAGCTGTCTTTCCTGGTCAATGATATAATATCTTACCAGCAGGCTGTCCATATCATACTCGCTGATGTTGTGAATGGCCGTGGAGAAAAGTATTTTCTCCCCTTCGGGCACGGTATCCCTTTCAAAAACAAAGTGCTGCGATGGGTCGATGGCCGTTTCGGGGATTCCGTCATAGAACACTTTCCAGTATCTCATCTGCGCCGGGGTACGGTTTTCATCATCCATCATATTTACCTGCAGGCGCAAAAAGGGATATTGCTCTGCATCTATGGTTCCGGAGATATCAATACTGGTTTGCCCGGCAGGGATGTTGGATATGAGGGTGTCTGCCAGACCCGAATTTCTTACCCCAATAACGTTGAGCCAAACGGAGTCGGTGTTGAGCTGATCATAGCTCTCCTGTTTCCAGTGAATGGATTTCCAGTTGGTTGCCGGTCCGATGGTTTCACTTAGAATGCTCCCCTTATCCCAGTTGGTAATGATGCTGTCATTGAGCTGGATAATGGATGTAATGGCTGATCCTATGACTTCGTTTGATGAACCTATTGGTGATCCCTTCTGGCCAAACAACAGGTAAGGAGTGTTGTTGGAAATAGTTCTTATGTTGGCACTTCCGAGACTTTCAAAAGCCTGGTAGAGCTCTTCGGGATAGTTCTGCGCATTGTGGTTTCTGTGGCTCAGGGCGAGCACATAGTGCCCTTCGGGGATGGTATCGATAAAAGCGCGCATGCGTTCGCGCCACAGCTCAGAGGTGGAATAATAGTCAAAGGTATTGTTGTCGCGCTGTCTGCAGTGAAAATTGTCGTACTGACCCAGGTTGTTTCCCTGGTTTACACTGATCCAGTGATCGGCAGACACGGGATCGAAAACGGCAAAGTTAAATCCGTTGCCCACATCGGCCAGGCAGGAAAAGATCTCCAGGGGTACCCCGTTCTTCCTGATGTATTGCTCGGTCCACACCAGGTAGGGGTAGATGCCCGTTTGCGCCTGAATGGAGTTGATGGAGTTTACGAATTCCCACTTGCGTTCCTGGCTGTTGTAGGATACGAACACGTAATTGTTGTTTCTGAACTGATCAAAATGGGCCTGGCTCCAGCCGGTATTCCCGCTGATGTATTGGAAACTGCTTTGCCGCCATACATACTCTCCGCTGTATACCGAGTCCAGGCTCACCCGCCAGAAATAGACGGTGCTGTCTGTGAGGCTCAGTGGTGGGCCCCATTTTACAACACCTCCTTTATGGCTGATCTTCTGTTGCACCGGATTGGTAAATGCCGGGGAGGTATCGATCTGGAATACATAATCCTTTTCGCTTATGAACGGATCACCTGTAGAGGCTTTCAGCTCAATGACTGGTTCGGCCACTACTGCATACTGGGGTGGGTAAACCGGAATAATATCTGAGGACTTGATAAAAAGGTTGTTGCTGGCAATGTTGTTGGTTTTATCCATTTCCTCGATCTGGTTCAGGGCATCCAGGGTAACGGTAAACTGGTTGATGCCAATGCCCCGTTCTCTGTCCACAGGCATCATAAAGGTAAGGGTATCTTTGAAGAAGGTGGTACGTACCCTTCGCTGGTAAAGTTCTGTAGTGCCATCAGGGAATCGTCTTTCCAGGTCTATAAACATAGAGTCTCTGAGGGCTTTGCCGATATTGGTGGAAATGATATGCACGGCAAAGGAATCAATCTCAGTGGTCACTTCTTTTGGTGAGAAGAAAATATCCTGGGGTGCAATTTTGTAATCGGGTTTGGGCTGTGCGTTCAAAACTACGGCAGGATCACCATGCAGGGTTTTCAGCAGAGACAGGTTTTTGATGTACGGATTGGGGGTCTGGGTAATCCGTATGGCCTCTCTAATGCTGTATCCCACGGGTTTGCCGTAACTTTTTGCACTGACTTGCCTGAAAAACTCATTGGAAAGGCGGTTGAGCTCAAAAGCTCCCATGGCTGTAGTGGCAGCCAGGTAGCCAATCACACCCTTTTCCTCAATAAGCACAAATTCTTCGCTGGAGCTGATACCACTTCCGAAAATATCTCCTGCAAAACAGGAATTGGCCACCAGGAAAGGATACTTCCCGAAGTTGTTGTATTCAGAAGGGTAATCGATGCTGATATCGAAGCCGATACCCGCAGCATGACCGAAAAACGTCATGAAACTTACGCCGTTGTTGATGATCTGCCGAAGTGAGTCAGACTGGTTGATCTGAATAGGGTCGGTAGAACTTTTCAGGAAAGTACGCACATAACCACCAAAGAGTGTGTCTTCCATGGTGCGCTGGTATTGCCTCAGATAACCGGCCAGTACGTTCTGCTCATTGATGCTCGATCCTCCCCCGAAGTGCAGGATGTTTTTCATCCATTCCTGAGGGGTTTGCTGTGCATTATGGTGCTGAATGACCTTGTTCAGGTAAAGGTTTACATGATGAGGACTCTGTGCAGCAAGCCTTCCGGTAGCCAGTGCCGGGGCATAACCCTGGCCGTCGAGTCCGGAGGTGATTAACGCGTCAGATGGTGGGTTTCCCATGGATGGTACAAGGGATGCAGCATATACGGATGAATTTTTTCGGTAAGCCGAGGCGGATCTGGTTTTACCGATAAGAAAGAGCTTCTCAGGCCTTTCTTCATATTTATCAAGGGTAAAGCGTGCAAAATTTCGCAGTGCCAGGGGGTGTTTATTAATTCCGTAGGCAAACTGGTGGTACAACTCTTCCACATCCACAAGCAATACCTTGTAACCTGTTGTATTCCTGAAGTTTTTAAACCCGGTTGCTTCGTTCATCAGGCTTTGATGGGTGATCATCAGGTAATTGGAATTGAAATGGGGAGCTGCCAGGAAATTGGTAAACCTGGCAAAATTTGCCGGGTCGCTTGAAACGGGCCTGAGGTTGGTAACCTGAATGGTTTGTGTATGGGTGGTAATAAATAATTTCCGTAGTTGTGCAGGAGACCCTGTGAAGACACGATAGGTTCCATCCTGAAGAAAAGCCCTCGATTTTATATTGTTGGTGAGGTTATACACCCACACCGTATCGCTTGCAGCGGCATTTAACTGGGTAAAGGCCATCAGTGTTCTGTCGCCTGATGAGGGGGGCAGCTCCAGTGACATATTGCTTTGGTTTCGCATATTGAAAGTGTGGGGGTAGCGCACCTGTATGTATGCTATGGCCGAACGGTCAACAGGGGTTCCAAGGGAGTTGATGGAGCTGAACACGAAAGGGGTACCGGAAGGGTTGAGGCTTCCGGCAGAAACGGTTTCGTTGAACCTGAGCAGGGTATACCCTTCATACAAGGTGTCGATAAGCATTCCGGCAAATTGCACCTGTAAATGGTGGTCGGGGGCCAGAGGCCTGTAATTGGATGCCCCGGCTATGGCAAATTCAATCTCTGCTGATGGTCCGGCATTATGCACATTGGGCGTAGGAATGGTTTTGGTACGGCTTTGTCCAAGGTTCATGGCACTGTCAAACCATCCCTGTGCCTGGGTATATTCCGGCTCCGTTACTCCGTAATTATTGGTTTCGCCAGCATAATAGTTGCTGGTGTAATTCTCTCTTGAAGTATACCAGAACCAGGCTGCTGGTGTATAGCCACTGAAATCATTATCCTGCTGAACAGTAAAGCGTTTGTTGCTGAGCGAGTTATTCCAGGTAAGGTAGTACCGGATGGTATCGTTGATAAGGCTGTAGCTGGGGTTGGGTTGTGTTTCGGGATCCTGGTAAAAATTACGGTCAAACCAGCCATCATTGGGGTCGGCATAAAACTCCAGGTAGTCTCCCGGGTTAAAGGATCCGCTGGCCTCATTTCGCACAAAGATGGGTTGTTCCTGGCCGCGGGCAAAGATCTGAAAAGAACGGGGATCAAAGCTACCCAGGGGCACCCCGGCATTGAGCATGGTATTGTAATCTATCCGGTAAACTCCTTTTTGTGATACAGGCATGGCAAAATATTGCTGATCGAAATCGATCCATTCATTGCCATAATGCTGCCCCTGCCCGAAGCTTAGTGAGCAAAGGATGACAAAAAGGATGGTATATAGTGTTCTTTGATGCATTTGCAGTTGTGTTCTTTAGGGTATTCTGGTTGTGCTGTTGCTATTAAGCTGTTTATTAACGTTCGCGTCTCTGGATATCAAAACGTAAAGAAAAAACATTTGAGTATAACGCAATGGAGTTATCTCCCACATCGGTAAGGGCATAATCCAGTGTAAGTACATTTCGTATCACTACGCCTATTCCCATGTTCAGTTGCATGGAAGAGGTCATTTTTTCTGCCGGGGTTGAATATTGCTGATAATTGCCTATTCCTGCCCTCAGGTATACAATGTTGTTGTAATGAAGTTCTATTCCCAGTGCCGGATCCATACTTATGGGATCACCTTTGAACATTACATTGCGCCTGCCATCGGTAGTGATGATCAGATCGGCGCTGGCCAGCAATCCAAACTGTTCAGCAAATATAAACTCCCGTGATGCGCCCAGAATAAAAGCGGGGAGGGTGATCTCCAGGCTGTTTTCGGGGATCTCATTGCCGGTTATGGTAAACACTTCCCTCATGCGATCATCCAGCTGATAGGACCAGGCATTGAAGGTGGAAGTAATGTCTCTTCCCATAAAACCAAAGTTCCAGTCATTATAGTGGTACTGCAACCCCGCATCAAGTCCGAAGCCCCAGGCTCCGGCAAAACTTCCGGCAGTACGCCTGATAATTTTGGTGTTAACCCCCAGCCTCAGGTTATCATTGAGCATGCGGGCATAGGAGATCATGAATGCATTGTCAGCAGCCGAAAACGACCGGATGCGGTCATAATTGATGTTTCCGTCGGCATCAATAAGTTCAGAAGTATCGGGAATATCGTCTACCCCAAAACGAAGGTAGGAAAAACCAAGGGCGCTTTGTGGGTCGAGGTTGAAGGCAATGGAGCCATATTGATATTGAGCGAGTCCGGCAAAATAGTTGGTGTGCATCAGGGCGATCTGAATATTGGACTCGATATGGGTGAGCCCTGCCGGGTTCCAGTAGCCGGAAGTTGCATCGCTGGCAACAGACACAAAAGCATTGGACATGCCCAATGCCCGTGCCCCCACTCCAATGGACAAGAATTCATTGCTGTACTTGGGGGTTTGTGCCTGCACTGGTTGCAGTAATGCGATAAAAATCAGCACCAGAAGGGAAAGGCTGTATATTTTGGGCAAAGAACTGTAGGTCACCAATTGAGAGTTATGTTTTTAAATCAATTGGTAAAGATACAAAAAGCACGAGGATTAAAATTTCGGTTTTTACGCAATTACACGGGTTGCAAAAGATTTTAACACAGTATGCGAAAATCTTTGCCAATCAAATTACGGCAGCATCTAAAGTAACTGAGAGGTGTTTCCAAACTTCTCATCAAAAAGGATCTCCTTTAGCTCCAGTCTCGATCGTTCTCCCTTTTCCATTTTTTCGAAATCGGGTTCCAGCAGGGCAGGGTCGCCTTTATGGCCAATGGCAAAGGCGGTAAGCACCTTGAAGGATTCGGGAACATTGAACAGCCGGGCTGCTTTATCCGTATCCAATCCTCCCATCTGATGCATAAACAGACCCTCCTGCATGGCCTGAAAGGTGATATACGCCATGCTTTGCCCCACATCGTAAGGGTATATTTTGCTGGGCCTTCCGCTTTTTTTCGAGATGGTGTTGCCGATACTCAAACCAAGCACCGGGGCAAGCTTTGCCCATTTCTGGTTAAAATCTACCAATGTTTCGAAGATCATATCCCATGTTTTCTCCCCTTTTTGCCCCACAATGAACCGCCATGGCTGATCATTGCTGCTGGATGGCGCCCAGCGTGCGGCTTCAAAGATCCGTTGAAGCACCTGTTTGTCAACGGGTTGTGTTGTAAAGGAGCGGGGACTCCATCTTCTTTTGAGCAAGGGGTGAATTTCCAGTGAAGTAGTTGCAGGTTTTTCCATCTTAATAATAGCTTTTTTAGGGTTCTTTACCCATTCCAACAAAAGAAAACAGTGATTGTTTGCTGCTGATCTACGCAGATAAAAAGAGACCATCTCAAACTCAAAAGTTTTCTAAACCCTTTCAGATTGTAATATTTTGCTGCATGGGAAGGTTTATTTTCACCTGTGCTTTACTATTATCCTTTGCTGCAGCTTTTATGCAGATGATATGCGTAGTTGGAGAAAAAAATCGACAAATGTTCTGATTATTTCCGAACTATTCTTACCTTTGCATTGTAACGATAACAATGAGAATGATTTGAGAATTGTAAACAAACGCATTCTTGCAAAACTGATTCGGAAAAACCGGGGAAACTCCAAATTGGAGAAAGCTGTTTTGCAATTAATTTCTGACATTGAGGAAAGTAATTGGCAAACACCCCTTGAATTAGCTGAAAAAAGACCAGACGCAGATTGTGTTTATGGAGGTGAATTCTACTTCTTCAATATACGTTTACATCGTACATTGATATTAATTGAATTTGAAGATAATGGTGAAGCAACAATAGTTTGGGCAGGAAGCCATGATGATTATGAGCTCACATTTAAGAACAACAAAAATGTGATTAAAAAATGGTTAAAGGACAATAATTGGATTTAAAAATCAGGCAATCATGAAAGACATTTTTAGCATAAAAGAGGTGAATAACATAGAACGACTGGGAAATGAATATGATTTAGAAAAAGCATCCTTACTGGAGCGTAAGCTGCGTTTGATGATTAAGGAGAATCCAGAATTAAAACCCGTTCGAAATAAACTTCGTGAACTTATAGCAGAATATGAAGAAAGAGAATGGTCTCAAATTGATAAGATCTCCGATTCAAAAATTAAGGAATCTGATCAAGCAGAAGAAATTGTCAATTTTGAACAAAGATTTATCCGGAAGAGAAAAGAGGCGATAAGAAAAAAGCTCAAAGAATATGATATGACACAACAAGATTTAGGGGTTTTGCTAGGTCATCCCAAATCGTATATGAGCGAATTGATAAACGGGGTATCTCAATTTACTTTAAAGGACCTGATAATTATTCATCGGATTTTAGGAATCAGTTTAAACACGTTGATTCCAACTTTTCTACAATCTGACACAAGAAATAAAGTGAGAGAATCACTGTTAAAGCTGAATAAGCCCAAATTAAGACTTAGAAAAAAGGAGCTGATATAAATTAAATAGCACCGAATTGGGTATATCCAATTTCTCAGGTACAGGCGAGACGTGGCTTGGTTGTTGCCAGGTGGTCTCAGCTCCAGATGGGCTTGTACGTAGAGCCGTTACCGGCAATGGGTCTAAAAAAAGAGGGTGTCTCGTGCTTATGAGACACCCTCAGCAACATGAAGAGTGTTGGGTTGCTATGGTAATATTATTAAAGTCTGAATCCTTCGCCCATGTAAAATTCCATGATTTTTACCTTGAAGATGTAATCGTATTTGGCCTGCAGGGCTTCTCTTTCAGCCCGGGCCAGGCGTGTTTGCGATTCATTGAACTCCACCGAGCTTACCATACCCAGATCAAAACGTTGCCTGGTATAGTGGAAGGATTCATTAAACGCGTCCAGCGATTTTATAGTGGCTTCGTATTTCTGATAGGCCGCCTGTGCATCGGCGTGTGCCTGCTGTATGGCTTTGTTAAGGTTGTTGCGGGTGAGTTCAAATTGGTCGCGGGCCCGCAAAAGATCAACCCTTGAATGCTGTATCCGGGTGCGTACTTCCCAGCGGTTAAAGATGGGGATCCTGAGCGACAGCCCTACATACTGGTAGAAGTTATCGCGTATCTGATCGCGGTATGGCTTTATCTCCATGATGTTGTTAAAGCCATCGGTAAATACCGGGGTGTTATCTTCAAGGTATCCTATCTGCATGGGCCCCAGTTCTTCTCTTCCTGCAAATTGCATGGCAGCTTCGGAAAACCCGGTACCCAGGTCGGCGTTGAGTGATAATACCGGGCTTCTTCTGCCCCGGTCAATTTCGATCTGTTTCTCTGCCATCATGATCCTGGAGTTAGCCGCCATAATAGCCGGTTGCACCTGCATGGCCTTTTCAAAGACCGATTCTGCATCCAGGATAACAAACTGCTCATCCACTTGTGTGTCAGGACGCTCGATGATAAACTCATCGGCAGGGTCCAGGTCAAGGAGCTGGATAAGCTCAATATAGGCCATGCGCAGGTTGTTGCGCGCAGTGATCAGGTTGAGCTCTTCTTCTGCCAGGCGCGCCTCGATTTCAAGCACACTGCCCCTGGGAAGGGTACCACCCTCAAACAAGGCACGGGTGCGCTCCAGTTGCTGGCTGATCACTTCTACCTGCTGCTCAGCGGTTTCTACAAAATCTTCGCTGTACATCACCTGCATAAAGGCAGCCCCGATGGTGAGGATGATCTCGTTTTGCAGCTTTTCGGTATCATAACGGAATGCAGTATTGCGCAGTAAATTGTAGCGCAGGTAATTAACATTCTGAAAACCGGCAAACAAAACCACAGAGGATGTTGCTCCCGAGTTTTGCCGCATGATACGTTCGGTGGAGAACTCATTGGTAAAAGGGTCAACAGAGCGTCCAAAGCTATAACCCTGTGAGAAACTTGC
Organism: Bacteroidales bacterium; assembly: GCA_007135645.1. GTDB lineage: Bacteria > Bacteroidota > Bacteroidia > Bacteroidales > UBA7960 > SKVR01. The sequence continues at coordinate 2,444 of SLIL01000276.1, read as the reverse complement.
GTTGAGGGAGGGCAAAAAATTGGCATAGCTCTGTTCCACTGAAAACTCCGTATCCTGCTCATTGAGGCGCTGAAGACGAAGTTCGATGTTGTGCTGTATGGCATGATCGATACAGTCTTGCAGGCTCCATGTTTGCTGAGAAAAGAGCGGGCTGCTGAATAGCCCGCTCAGTAACAAAATGAGAAAAACAGTTGTTTTTGCTTGCATGGTTGACATAATTTGTGGTTTATTCTTTGTGTGGATTGTAATCATCGCTTTGCTTTTTGGAGTGGTTTTTCAAAAAGGTAAGGGCTTTTAAACCCTTACCTTCGCACTTAACCAATTAACCAATTAACCAATAAACTTACGGCCTCCATAAAACTAAAAACGTGCCATCGGATATTCAAACCTGAATAACAGACCATTAGCTCCAAAACTTTGAATTGTGCAATCCATAGCATGTGTACGGTATCAAGACATTAAACGTACGTTTACGGACATATCCGAAGGTAAAAACGGATAAATGCTGATTGTTTTTAGGAAAACAGCAGCATGGACCATTTATCAGAAATTAGTCTTGCAAATACATGTAAAGTCATGGCTAAACGGATCCATGCCGGGCAATACTTTTGTATTACAAATTATTAAGCAAAAACCAGCTAAGTTTGAAAATTAAATTTTAGCTTTGAAAAGCATTTATAAAACCGGATTTCAAATACCCCCTTTCAAACCAGATAATCAGTAATTCAACATAAACCCAAAACAAACAGAATGAGAAGAGCTTTAAAGATATTCCGGAACATTGTCCTGGGAATAATGGCTTTGTTAATTGTTATTGTTTCAGGATTAATTGTGTACTATCACATGAGTTATCAAAGTCCTCTGCCCTTGCCTGAGCAGAGTGAATATAAATTTGGTACAAGCAGTTTAGCTTCTAAACCGGTCGATGATGCCTCTTTTGTGCTGATCCCGGTGCCCAGGAGCAAAGAACTATCAGGGGAAACCTACCACCTCCCTTCATCAGTAAGATTCCGTTCTGATCCTGGGAAGAGAGAATTGATAAGCCGCATTATTGAACAGCAGCTAAGCCGGCAGGTAACGGCATCCGGCCCGGCATCCATCATTTTTACCGGTGTTAACAGTATTCCTGCGCAAGGATATACGATCAGGGTCTCTTCCAACGGAATACATATTGAATATGGCGATGAAAAAGGGCTGTTTTATGCACTTGTTACCCTTGGTAAGATAACAGCCCAAACAGGCGATCAGATTCCCGGAATGAAGATAACAGACTGGCCCGATATGGAAGTACGGGGAGCAATGCTTGATATCAGCCGTGACAAGGTACCCACTTTGGAGACCCTGTATGGCATTGTAGATTTTCTTGCCATGATGAAATACAACCACCTTCAGCTATATGTAGAAGGATTCTCATTTGCGTATCCCTCATTCAGGGAATTATGGGAAGCAACAGAGACTCCCATTACCGGGGAAGAGATCATGCAGCTTGATCAATATTGTGCGGACAGATTTATTGATCTTGTTCCTAACCAGAATTCTCTTGGGCATATGAATGCATGGCTTGCAACTGAACAGTTTGCCCATCTGGCAGAATGCCCCGATGGTTACAAGCTGCTGGGATTGATTGAATTCAAGTCAACTCTGGATGTTTCAGATCCCCGAAGCCTGGAGCTGGTAAAACAGATGACCGATGACATGCTTCCGTATTTCAGCTCAGAATATTTCAACGCCAACCTTGACGAGCCATTTGAAATAGGAAAATGTAAAAACCGGCAACTTGCCCGTGAAATAGGAGAAGGGCAGCTATATATACAATATGTTGCAGAGCTGAATGACTATATCAGAGCAAAAGGGAAAAAGATGATGATGTGGGGCGACATTGTTTCAAAATATCCTGAAATAATCCCCCAGATACCCGATGATGTAGTGCTGCTTGAATGGGGGTATGAACATATGCATCCCTATGAGAGTAACTGCCGGCAATATAATGAGGCAGGATTAGAATACATGGTGTGTCCCGGTACCAGTTCGTGGACAACCATTACCGGGCGTACAGAAAACATGAAAGGAAATATTGCCAACGCCGTTGGTAATGGAATCAAATACAATGCAGCTGGAATGCTGCTGACGGACTGGGGTGATATGGGGCACTGGCAGTACTGGCCGGTTAGCTATGCACCATTCGTTTATGGAGCAGCGCTGAGCTGGAACTTTGAGAGCAAAGATGACCTTCCTTTGGCAACGTTCCTCAACAGAATGGTATTCCAGGACAATGCTGGCATAATGGGCGACCTGGTATTGGATATGGGCAGGTATAATAAGTTTGAAGAGTTCATGATGGTGAATATGACCACCACCAATATGGCCTACATGTTAGGGATTATGGATAAGGTGATGGTGGACGCTATCACTGCTAAAATTCAGGAGGGATTGTTTGACCTGGT
>SLIL01000139.1 GCA_007135645.1 Bacteroidales bacterium | reverse complement strand
GTGATCATCGGGCCCACCGATCTTATTGAATGTATTCCCTTGAGCACCCAGAAGGATTCAGACCTGCCCGTAACCCAGTACGACGGGAAGTATGTAGAATCGGTGGGGATGCTGAAGATGGACTTCCTGGGACTTAAAACCCTTACCATCATCAAGGAGGCCGTAAAAAATATCAAACGCAGACACGGAATTGAGATCGATCCCGAACAGATCCCCCTTGATGATGAAAAGGCTTTCCAGCTTTATCAGATGGGCGATACCGTGGGTACATTCCAGTTTGAGTCGGCAGGGATGCGCAAATACCTCAAGGAGCTCAAGCCCAATAATATTGAAGACCTCATCGCCATGAACGCGCTGTTCAGGCCCGGCCCCATGGATTTTATCCCTGACTTCATCAACCGTAAGCACGGGATCCAGAAAACCGAATACCCTCATCCCTGGCTTGAAGATATCCTTAAACCCACCTACGGGATCATGGTTTACCAGGAGCAGATCATGCAGGCAGCCCAGATCATGGCAGGGTACTCACTGGGCGCTGCGGATATTCTCAGAAGGGCCATGGGAAAGAAGAAGATGGAGGAGATGGAGAAGCAGAAGGCCATTTTTATTGAAGGAGCTTCCAAAAAAGGGGTGGAGAAGAAAAAGGCTGAGGAGATCTTTAACGTGATGGCCAAATTTGCCATGTATGGATTTAACCGCTCGCATTCGGCTGCGTATTCGGTGGTTGCCTACCGTACAGGCTATCTCAAAGCCCATTACCCTGCAGAGTATATGGCTGCCGTACTTACCAACAATTTGAGCGATCTGAAAAAGATCACCTTCTTTATGGAAGAGTGCCAGCGGCGCAGTATTGATGTGCTGGGGCCTGATATCAATGAAAGTGCACTCAACTTCGTGGTAAACGATAAGGGCGAGATCCGGTTTGGCCTGGGCGCCATAAAGGGAGTGGGAGAGGGTGCTGTGGAAAATATTGTGAGCGAAAGAGAAGAGAACGGTCCTTACAAAAACTTCTTCGATTTTATGACCCGCATCAGTCTCAGGTCTGTCAATAAACGTGTTATTGAGTCCCTGGCCATGGCAGGTGCCTTTGATTGTTTTGAGAATGTACACCGGGCCCAGTTTTTTCACAGCGATGAAGAGGGTGGTCCCAACTTCATTGATAAAATTATCCGGTATGCCAACATGCAGAGCCAGCAGAAGAATGCCTCCCAGATGAACCTTTTTGGCGATGCCGAAGAAACCGTGATCCCTGATCCGGAGATGCCCGATTGCCCGCGCTGGCAAAAGATTGAGATGCTGAAAAAAGAAAAGGAAGTAACCGGGATGTATATCTCGGGGCACCCCCTTGATAATTTCAGGATACAGATCAACAACTACTGCAGCCATACGCTTTCGCAGCTGCAGGATCTGGATAAACTGAAAAACAGGGATGTTACTTTTGCCGGCATAATCCTCAATGCACAACACCGCTACACCAAGAATGGAAAACCCTTTGGCAGCTTTACCATTGAAGATTACAGTGACTCGGTGCAATTGAATGTTTTTTCTGAAGACTACCTCAAAATAAAACATTTCCTGGAGAAGGAAAGCTTTGTATTTGTGCGGGCACAGGTGGCCCCACGGTTTAAATCAGCCGATCAGTATGAATTAAAAATAAGGTCGATGATGCTGCTTACCGATGTGGTTGAAAAAATGGCCTCTGACCTGTTGCTTGAGATCCCCATTTCGCAGGTAGATCAGGATTTCATCGATTACCTGATGAGCAATGTGAAAAACTATGCAGGCAATGTGCGGTTAAAGATCAGGCTCAAAGATGAGGTAGAGAAGAACAGCGTGGAAATGCTGGCACGAAAGGCAAAAGTGGAGCCTGTGGGCTTGCTTACGCAATTGTTGAAAAAAGTTGATCTTAAGTACAAACTGAATTAATACTTTTTAGGAAATGCGCAGTGTGCAATTATTTTTGAACCTAATCGTTTTTTCCATGTTAAATCAGAAATTGCAGAAATAAATCCTATAGGTTGGAACAGTTGCAAATAAACAATGGAGTTTTTGACCTAAAAGTTTTATTTTTGTATGATTATTTATCAAAAACCTAAAGATAAAAACTATGGCAATTGAATTGACAGATAGTAATTTTGAAGAACTGGTGATCAAATCGGACAAGCCGGTACTTGTGGATTTTTGGGCAGAATGGTGTGGGCCCTGCCGAATGGTAGCACCCATTGTAAACGAAATTTCTGCTGAGTATGAGGGGAAAGCTGTTGTGGGAAAACTTGATGTTGACAGCAATCCTGAGGTTGCACAAAAATATGGTATCCGCAATATCCCCACCATTTTGTTTTTCAAAGATGGCGAAGTAGCAGATAAGCAGGTTGGTGCCGTACCAAAATCGATGCTTACTTCAAAAATTGACAATCTGCTCTGATCATTCGGATAGACTAATTTTTAAGGGTGTCTTCTGATATTCAGAGCACCCTTTTTTTTCACCAAAACCAATTACCTTGGACACAAAACTCGATTCCCCCCAATACAAGCGTTTTGAAAACCTGGAATTGCTTGCCAGGCAAGTGGTGGAAGGGTTTCTTACCGGACTTCATAAAAGCCCTTTTCACGGATTCTCTGTAGAATTTGCTGAACACCGGATATACAATCCCGGTGAATCTACCAAAAATATTGACTGGAGGCTATATGCCCGCACCGAAAAACTTTTTGTAAAAAAGTTTGAAGAAGAAACCAATCTGAGGTGCCAGATAGTCATTGACAATTCTTCGTCAATGTACTTTCCTGCATATGGAGAAAATACCCGGTTGCCCTCAAAGATCAACTTCTCGGTTCAGGCTGCTGCTTCGCTGATCTACGTTTTAAAAAAGCAGAGAGATGCTGCCGGCATAAGTGTCTTTGCCGAAAAGTTGCTTACGCATACTCCTGCCAAATCTAATGCTGCTCACAATAAACTTTTATTTGCAATGCTGTCTGACCTGCTGGATAAGAAGAAGCAGGTGCTGAATGAGAAATCCAATCCAACAAAGATCCTGCATGAGATCGCTGATAAAATACATAAACGATCGCTGGTAATCGTGTTCAGTGACATGATGGAAAATATTGATGATCCCGACGAGGTGTTCAGTGCCTTGCAACATCTTAAACACAATAAGCACGAAGTAGTGCTTTTTCATGTTTTTGACAAAAGCAAAGAACTGAACCTGGATTATCAGAACCGCCCCTACAGATTCATTGACATGGAAACGGGAAGGGAAATGAAATTAAACCCGGCACAGATCAAAGACAAATACACCAAAGAACTGACGGATTTTTTCAATAAGGTGAAGCTAAAGTGCCTTCAGTATCAGATTGACTTTATCCCGGCTGATATTAACAGTGGCTTTGAAAACGTCTTATTGTCATTTTTCTCTAAAAGGTCTAAGCTTTACTAGTATACAGTTTAAAAAAATGATATACAGTAAATTGCAGACTTTTTTGATAAGTGATTGGTCATTTTTTTGTATTTTTCGGGTTGCAAATTAACTACTTTTCAGAATGCCATATTTTACGAAAATATTACTGGGTACGGCCATCCTGTTCATGCAACTGACCTTTTCAGCTGAAGCATACCAAACCGGTGTTTTGTCTGAAAGATCAGCCTGGGAAACACTTTCCGAAAAAGAAAAAAAGGAGATCATCAGTGAGTGGGTTCAATTATCTGCTCAAAGGTTGATCTGGTCTCATAAAGCAAGAAAAGATTTTGCCTACTCCTCATACAACCAGGCTTCTCTGTTAGGGATGAAGGATCTTAGAATGCGAGCCATGTTTTCCCTTGCCGAATTGTATTTCAATGAGGCAAAATTTGATCTTGCCCTGGCCTATTTTGACTCTCTTTCGGTATATGCTGATGAGACGAATAACTATGATCTTAAAATCAGAAGTGATAATTATATTGGATCTGTTTTGCGATACAGGGGTGATGCCTACGAAGCACTTGGGCTGGTTCACAATGCCCGTGATATGGCGCTAAATAAAAAAGACTTTGCCCTGGTATCACTCTCCGGCAACAACCTGGGTATATTGTATCGTCATCTTGGCGAGAATAAACTTGCTATCAGCTATTTTCAGGAAGCTCTGGAGATGGCACAACTGTCAGGTGATACACTTCAAATGATCATCGCTAATACGGGAATAGGAAATTTTCATTGGTTTGAGAAGGAGATAACCCTTGCCAGGGATTTCTACCTTCGTGCCATGGAGCTGGCAAAAGCCAGTAAAGACATGCAATACATTGCATCATTGCATAATAACCTGGGCAACACCTATCGCGAGAGGGATGATTTTGATAATGCACTTTATCACTATGATACAGCCTATAAAATGCTTGATGAGATCATGGTGGTTGGCCTCAAGGCTGTTGTGCTGCGCAACAAGGGGATTGTTTACATGAGGCTGGGGATGTATGACCGTGCCCTGGACTTTACACACAGAAGTCTGGAGCTGTCACAGCAAATGGAGATAAAAACATTTATGAGAGACAATTTCATGGTGTTGTCTCAATTGTATAACGCTACCGGGAATGTAAATCTGGCATACGAAAACCTGCGCAGGTATACAGAGCTGAATCAGCAAATCCATAGTGCTCAATTGCTTAACCGAATCTCCTATTTCAACGAGAAGGTTCAGGACGCCCGCCGCATGGAAGAAGTGTATAAATTCAGGCTGGAAAGAAACCTTCTTATCATGGCCATTATTGGTTTAATCCTGGTGTTTCTTGGCTTTTTTTCAGTCCTGATCTTTAATCGCTTCCGGGAGCGCCGCGGGCACATTACCCGGCTGAAAAACACACTTCAGGATAAGATCATTACAGAAAAGGCTTTGCGCCAGAGTGAAGAAAACTACCAGAATCTGATCAAAACCCTCAATGAGGGATTAATGGTGCTGGATCAGGAAAACAGGATTGAATTTGTTAATGCCAAAGCCTGTAAAGTATTTGCCGTAAATGATAAAAAAGAGCTGATAGGAAAGAGATTTGAAGAATTTTTGCTTACTTCGGACGATGTAAAACTTTTTCGAGAGAAGGTAGAATTGCAAAAAATGGGTATCTCAGATCATTATGAGATCAAAGTGAAAAACTTTTCCGGCGATCTGATGTGGGCAAACCTGAGCTCTTCACCCATCCTTGATGAAAATCTTAAAGCCAAAGGAAGTGTTGCACTTATTTCGGATATCACGGAGAAGAAAAAATCTGAGCAAAGTTATAACGAACTTACCTTTGACCTGAATCAGAAGATCAAGCAGATCAACTGTCTGTACGACATTACCGATATCTCCGGGGTGCCCGGGATCACCTTTGAAGAGATCATTCAGAAATCACTGGAAATTATTCCCGTGGGATTAAAATACAGTCATGATATAGGGGTACAGATTGCTTTTGCTGATAAAACATACTCATCTGAAAACTATAAAGATACACCCTGGTCTTACTCAGTGCCCATTAAGGTGCAGAAAAAGAAGCTTGGCTATATCAAAGTGGGATATTTGCAGGAAAAGCCTCTCATCAACAAGGATCCGTTCCATTTTAATGAAAAGATCCTCCTTAAGAATATCTCTGAAAAGTTTGGGCAGATCATAGAGTCTAAAAATCTTGAAAACATATTAAGAGACAACCAGGAGAAGCTGAAGGAAGTACAACGAATTGCCAAGATCGGAAACTGGGAAAAGAATCTTATCACCGGGGAATGCCAGTTTTCTGATACCTTCTTTGATATTGCCGGAATTACTCCAGAGAAGCGTCTTTTCTTTGATTACGGCAGGTTGGGTGAATTGATTCACCCTGAAGATCGGGATATCTTCAAGCGATTTGAAGAACGATTGATCAATGACAAAGAAAAGAATGGAGTAACTGCTGATTATCGTATTCAAACGCATGACGGCGCAGTGAAGTATGTTTTTTCAATTGGCAAACTAATTGTCAATGAGGAGAATGAAAAGACATCCATGGTGTTTACGGTACAGGATATCACCGAGCAGAAATATAGCCAGGAGCTGCAACACCAGGCAGAACTGGCCCTCAAAACATCTGAAGCAAAACAGCAGGTGCTGGCCAATATGAACTATGAAATGCGCAACCCCATTACCGGTATCATGGGATTGGTAGATTTTCTGCTTCAATCGGATCTCAGTGAAAAACAATTTGAACTGGCCCGTAACATCAAAGACTCAGGAGTGGTGTTGTTGAATACCATTAACAACATCCTTGATCTGCAACGCATTGAAGAGGGGAAACTGGAAATAAGCAATGCTGCTTTTAAACCCCGTCATCTGGTAGAAAAAATTGCCGGCCTGTTTTCATCTGTTGCCCGGGAAAAGAACATAAAGCTGAAAACAAAGGTTGATTCTAAATTATCCGAGACCCTTGTTTCTGATGAATCCCGGCTTTACCAGGTTGTAACAAGCCTTTTGTCTGTGCTGGCAGAAGACCCCTCTGCAGGGGATATCAGTATTGATCTGAAAGCAGGAAGAAAGAATAAGCCGGATCAGGAACTGATCGTAAAGATTTCCAACCAATCGAATACCCTCGACATTAACAAGGTGAACAATGTTTTTGGGCCTTCCCAAAGCGAAGTTGACTACCTTTTGCATAAAAGGGATAATATCAGCCTGGGTCTTGCCATCTCCAAAAAGCTCATTGATTTATTAAATGGTGAGATATCGATTGAACAAAACAAAAAGGGCACTATTTTTACCTTAATTTTTCCCACTGCAGAATATGATGAAAAATCGGACATCCTTAAGGAAGATAACCAGTCTCTGAAGATATTTGATGATTTAAAAGGGGTGAAGGTGCTGTGTGTTGAAGATCAGAGGGTAAACCAGAAGGTGATCTCAATGATGCTGGACCATGTAAAGTGTGAGGTTGAAATAGCAGGAAATGGAAAAGAAGCACTGGCCCTGCTGGAAGAAAACTCCTACGATATTATGCTTCTGGATATGGTGATGCCGGTAATGGATGGGCTGGAGACCCTGAAAAAGATGGATGCAAAGCTAGAAAAAAGGCCTCCGGTAATTGCTTTGTCTGCCAATGTAATGGATCAGGATAAGAAACGATATTTTGAGGCTGGCATTGATGATTTTATTGGGAAGCCCATAGATTCAGAAGAATTGTATGGAAAAATTCTGCATTGGCATAAGCATTCCAATCGCGGAAAAACAGAAAGAAAAACCAAATCAAGGAATAAATCTATAAAAGGGTGAGAGCGGATCTAATGAAAGAGAACAGCCAGTTTCCGGTATTTAACGAAAAGACAATGGCCATGCTGAGGAAAAGTACCGCCAGCAATCCATTGTATCTCAACGAATTGTTTGAGAACTTCATGGATGATGCCAGTGAGCTTATTGCAGAAATGGAAAGTGCAGGTGAAAAGGATGAGTTTGAGCAATATTACAATTCTGTGCATACGCTAAAAGGGCTGTGTGGTACCATTGGTTGCAGCCGGATGTTTGAGATGCTGAAATTCATGGATTCACTCAATAAGGAGCAGAATTTTGACCAGTCAAAGGGGCATCTGTCAGATTTGAAAAACGTTTTTGAAGAAACCGTTCATGCCATTAAAACCCAAATCATTGGATCTTAAAAAACCCGGTACCCTGTCAGCTGAGTTATTACAAATTTTGCCAATGCCTGTGATTGTTGTTGATGGCAATGACTGTGTTGTGCAGGCCAATACAGAAGGATTGAAACTTTTTTCTCCCCCTGATGGCAGCAAAAGAGATTCCTGGTCACTGGAAAACCTTCTGGACCGCGATAACCTTGCAAAAGTAAAACAAAAGTTTAGCTGCCTGCGAAGATCAGGAAAGCAGATTAAAACAGAGATCAGGGTTCAGAAAGATAATAAGGTAACTGTTTATGTGCTGGAGTTTCAGTTACTGGGGCCTGATTCTGAATATATCCTGATAACGGCAAATGATATTACCACCACGGTGGAGTTGCGCGAGCAAATCGGAAGCCTGAGGAAATCATTCGAACCATTCTTTCCCAGGAGTGTAGAGGAGAATATTCTTTTCAAGCGATTGAATGAGGCTGTAATGCAAAGTGCCAATACCATCGTTATTACAGACCTCAAGGGGAATATCGTTTTTGCAAACCCTAAATTCGAAGAAACCACTGGTTATTCTTTTAAGGAGGCTTACCTGAAAAATCCGCGCATTCTCAAGTCGGGCGATCAGCCTAAAAGTTATTACAAAGAGTTGTGGCAAACCATATCTTCGGGTAAGGTATGGAAAGGAGAATTTAAGAACCGTAAAAAGTCGGGTGAATTTTACTGGGAGTCTGCCACCATTACGCCCATTAAGGATTCGCAGGGCAGGGTTATGGAGTATCTTGCCATAAAAGAGGATATTACAGAAAGAAAGCGTATTGAAGAAAAGCTGGAGCAAACCCTCATGGAGATGGAGGTTTCAAACTGGGAGTATAAAAGACTAAACGAGGATCTGAAACAGGAGGTAGAACGCAGAAAAACCGTGGAAAGTGAATTGCAGCTTCAGAAAGATCTGCTGCAGGAGTTGAATGAAAACCTGGAGAACCAGGTAAGGATCGAGGTGAAAAAGAACAGGGAAAAAGACGAACTTCTACTTCTTCAATCCCGGCAGGCAGCCATGGGGGAAATGATTGGGAATATTGCCCACCAGTGGAGACAACCCCTTAATGCCATTGGTCTCATGGTTTATGACCTTACCGATGCATTTCGTTTTGGCGAATTAGACAGAGATTATGTGGACAAAAGTGAGTCGGATATTAAATTGGTTCTTGAACACATGTCACGTACCATCGATGATTTCAGGAACTTCTTTCAGCCCAACAAGGAGAAGCAATATTTTCCTCTTGCGGAAGTGGTGAAGACTTCCGTCTCCTTTCTTGATGCCAGCTTGAGAAACTCTGGGATAAGGGTCATTACAGATGTTAATCCGGATATTACCCTGTATGGGTATTCCAGTGAGTTTGCCCAGGTATTGCTGAATCTGATCAACAACTCTAAAGATGCTATTGCCGAAAATCAAACAGAAAAGCCCGTGATCAGGATATCCTCCCAGATTAAAGCGGGAAAAGCTGAAGTAAGAGTAATTGATAATGCAGGGGGAATACCTGATGAGATCATGCACAAAATTTTTGACCCCTATTTTACTACCAAGGAACAAGGGAAGGGAACCGGTGTGGGTCTGTATATGTCCAAAACCATCCTGGAGCGGAACATGGGCGGGGTAATTGAGGCCCGCAATACCCGCACCGGTGCTGAGTTTCTTATAAAAATACCAACGGCTGGCAAGGAATGATCAATGATCATCTCCGGCCAGCCGCATTTAATTATTCAGAATTCTCAGGCTTTTTTATCCTGAAAGATATCTACAATTTCTCCGGATGAATATTTACCCTTATCAAGGTTCTTTTTGATCTCGGTAAACGCATTGAGGGTGTACTCCACATCTTCGAGGGTGTGTGTGGCAGTGGGGATGATCCTTATGATGATCACCCCTTTGGGCACTACAGGATATCCTACCACCGAGCAAAAGATGTTATGGTTCTCCCTGAGGTCATAGGAAAGATTGGTTCCTTCGCTGGCCTCTCCTGAGAGGAACACCGGGGTAACAGGTGACTGCGTATTGCCCAGGTTAAAGCCGCGCTCTCTCAATCCATTCTGAAGAGCGTTGGTGATCTCCCATAGCTTCTCCCGCAGTTCAGGATGCTTGCGAACCATATCCAGCCGCTTGAGTGCCCCTACAACCAGTGGCATAGGCAATGATTTGGCAAAGATCTGGCTGCGCATATTGTACATCAGGTAGTAGATCACCTGTTTGGGGGCTGCTACAAAGGCTCCAATAGAGGCCATGGCCTTGGCAAACGTTCCGAAATAGATATCGATCCCGTCATTTACACCCAGGTGTTCACCCACACCGGCGCCGGTTGGCCCCATAGTACCAAATCCGTGGGCGTCATCCACAAACAATCTGAAGTTGTATTGTTTCTTAAGGGCTACTATCTCATCGAGCTTGCCCAGATCGCCCGACATGCCAAAAACTCCTTCGGTGATCACCATGATCCCGCCACCTGTTTCTTCTGTTACTTTGGTGGCCCTTTCCAGTTGCTTTTTTAGTTTTTCCATATCGTTGTGCGGAAAAACAAAACGCTTTCCAAGGTGAAGCCTTACCCCGTCAACAATACAGGCGTGTGATTCGGAGTCATAAACGATCACGTCGTTACGGTTTACCATGGCATCAATAATGGATACCATGCCCTGATATCCGTAATTGAGCAGATAGGCAGCCTCTTTTCCTACAAAAGCAGCCAGCTCTCGCTCCAGTTGCTCATGCAGATCAGACTGGCCCGACATCATACGCGCCCCCATGGGAAGGGCAAGGCCATATTGGCGCGATGCCTCAGTATCTATTTCCCTTATTTCAGGATGATTGGCCAGCCCAAGGTAATTGTTCAGGCTCCATACCAGCTTTTCCTTGCCTCTGAATTTCATTCGGTTGGAAATATCCCCTTCCAGCTTGGGGAATGCAAAATAGCCATGAATGCGGTCAGCATACTGACCCAATGGCCCCATATTTTTTACGGTTTTGTCAAAAATGTCCACGATAGTCTTGTTTTCGTTAATGTTCCAATTGTGTGCAAAACTATTACTTTTTTTGATATCAGTGCCAAAATATAGTTCTGAGTTGCATGAAAAAGTATGATTTATCAAGTCCTCAGGAAAATGGATGTAGGACTGTGATGCAGAACAGATTATGGATGATTTGGGAAAATGAAAGACAAAAGACTGTGTTACAGGCAGAAAAATACCACCGGGTCGGGGCAAATCTCACGGTAAATTTCCTGTTCGGCTTTGCTGCTTACCCCAAAATAATCCCCTTTTCGTCCTTTCATGTCCGCAATCACCTGGAAGTGCAAATGGGGAGGCCAGTCACCGTTATCAGGAAAGTTGCCTACCCGGCAAAACTCCATACCCTTTTCGATTTTTTTGCCTTCGAATAAGCCATCCAGGGAGTCCGCGGTAAGGTGACCATAAAGTGTGTAAAAGGTAGTTTCCTCCAGCTGGTGCTGCAGTATAATGGTAGGGCCATAGTCTCCATAGCT
>SLIL01000017.1 GCA_007135645.1 Bacteroidales bacterium | reverse complement strand
GTTCTGGAAAAGACTCAATGTCCCTGTCAATCCTGTTACCCCATCGTAAAGGTTATAAGATGTAGTGATAATACCGTCAGGGTCATCTACTACAATGGCAGCTCCATCGTCCTGGAAATACTTTTGATTACGCTGAGCGTGCTGGTGAGTAAGGATAACTTCTCCTGTTACCATGTATACAGCCTCAAAATCTTCCTGTGCCCTTAATTCTGTCAGGTTGGCAACTTCAACTATTTCTTTTGATCCCTGAGCTGATAGCGGCTGATTAATGAGGAAAGATCCCATAAGCAGCAATAGTAAACTTAGCTTTGTAATGTTTTTCATGACTTTTTGTTTGGTTAGTAATTATTGATAAAAGTAATAGAAATTATTTCTCGCAATAATAATTCTGGATCTTACAAAAGCAAAATTAGGAAAATCTTTTTGCCCTGCTCAACGAATTCGTTTAAAGTTTCATTAATAATTTAAACCCACTGAAAATTCTTGTCAACGCAATTTTGTAACTTTGTTCTTTCAATCAAACATCATGTATATTGTTTCTCTCTCTATGCTCCATTTTAAGAATTACAGGCAGGGTTCCTTTAACTTCTTGCCTGGGATCAATTGCTTTACAGGCAGCAATGGAGCGGGTAAAACCAATATCCTGGATGCCATTTACTACCTTTCCTTTTGTAAGGGATTTAATAACTCTGCTGACCTTCAGAACATCAGGCTGAATGAAGAATTCTTTATGTTGCAGGGACAATACCAGGTAAACGGAGCTACTGATGAGCTTTACTGTGGAGTAAAGCGCGGTCAGAAAAAGGTTTTCAAAAGAAACAAAAAGGAATACGAACGCCTTTCTGATCATATTGGCATTTATCCCCTGGTATTAATTTATCCTGGTGATGTGCATCTCATTCTGGGGGGAAGTGACGAGCGGAGAAAGTTTGTTGACGGGGTCATCTCTCAATACAACAAAGAGTATCTGCACCGGCTGCTGGACTACAACAAAGCACTGCAGCAAAGGAACAGCCTGCTCAAACTTTTTGCTGAAAAGCGCTATTTTGATGAGGCCAGCCTGGAGATATGGGACCAACAGCTTATCATTAATGGCATATACATAAACAAGGCGCGCAACGATTTCTTTCATGAATTCAGGGATGTTTTCCGGTTTAATTATCAGCATTTGAGCGGTAAGAACGAAGAAACCGACATACAATATGAATCGGCTTTGAATGACGAAGAGTTCAGGCAATTATTGAAGAGCTCCAGAAAAAAAGACCTGGCCGTGCAACATACCACCACGGGCATTCATAAGGATAATCTTGTATTTTTACTGGAAGGTCAGCCCCTGAAAAAATTCGGAAGCCAGGGACAGCAAAAAACCTATGTGATTGCACTGAAACTTGCCCAATACAAGTTTATCAAAGAAATAAAGGGATTTGAGCCTATCCTGTTGTTTGATGACATTTTTGATAAACTGGATCCCCAAAGGGTTGAATTGCTTTTGGGGATGGTAAGCGGGAAAGAGTTCGGGCAGGTATTTATTACAGATACCCATAAAGAAAGGCTTGAAAGCATCCTGGCACAAAATGCTACTCCCAGCCGTATGTTTGAGGTGAAGGACGGCGAAATAGTTTCGAGCAGGGATTTTGAGTCTATGCCTTCATAAAGTAAAATACCCCCCATCCCCCTACAAGGGGGAGCTCGCAACCTGTTTAATTAATGTGAGTTATAAAGGATTGTTTTGTCAATAGCATTTTAAAAAAGACTTTTCAGAGTGCACTCAAAACGTAATCATACAAGTTGTAAAAACAAATGAGGAAAAGTAACGAACAAAGCCTTGGAGAGGTGATCAAACAGGTAATCAAAGACCTGAAGCTGGATGAAAAGATCACCAGGGTAAAGATCATTTCATCCTGGGAAAAGGTAATGGGCCCCCAGATCCATAGCCTGACCAGCAAGGTGGAATACCGCAACAAGATCCTTACCGTTTATCTGAAATCGGCTCCTTTGCGTGAGGAGTTATCCATGGCAAAAACAAAAATTGCCACCATGATCAACAAGGATGTGGGCTCCCGGGCAGTTGATGAGATTGTTTTCAGATGATGACCTCAGGTTCTATCCTGCTCTTTCTTATTCGATCAATCCTGCATTTTACCTCATTGCGTGTTTTCAGCGGTTCAACCTGGTGAGGCTCAATGAAAACTTTGATGTCATCACCATGGGGATCTTCCAGTACCAGTACATTCTGAACTGATCCATCCGAAAAGATCAATTTTTGCAATTCCCTGGTTTTGAATGAATAAACATCTCCGATTTTGTACCATGGATTTTCGGGCTCAAGAAAAAAGTAACCTTCGCTGGTAAACTTATCAACTATGCATCGAACTGTTTGCCCTTGCTTTAATCCGTAATGTGTAAAATATTTTTTCCGGATCAGATGTTTTTTCCCGTCATGGCCATTCAATATAAAATACCTTTGTCTGTCGCCAGGATGTATCTTTTCGTCAATGATTTTAAATTCATAGGTTTTGCCTGTTTCAATACCGCCATAATTGGGCTTGTCGCATGACAGGCTAAGGAAGAGTTTTCCCTTTTTGATCCTCTCCAGCCTGCACTTAATTTTTTCAGATCCCGGCCTGATCAGATTTTCTGAGAACATCCTTACCTCCCACTCATTATCAAAAACATCTTTTACCAGCGCGAAAGACTCTGTATCACCTGTAATACTTTCCCTTGAGCCAACCTTAAGTAAGGGAAATTCATATACCTTGCCTTCTTCATAAAATGGGTGCATGGGTTCCAGGAACATACGCCCGTTGCAGTTGATCCTGTCTATGCGGCACAGAATCTGCTGTCCGGGTTCAAATCCATAACCAGTGTAATACTTCATGGGCATAAGCACCTTGTATCCAAGGGGGTCAAGCATTACAAACCAACTATCCTCAGGTCCCAACTCAATGGTCTTAAGAATGGTGAATGTATGATAACTCCCTTCAGTAAGTCTTGAGTTGGATACCTTTAGGTTTCGTATACGAAGTACCTGGTGCATAAAACAAGGTGAATATGAAAAAAGGATTTATGATCAAATTTGTGTTGACTGTATGATATGGCCACCTTTTTGTGTAAACGTATCCTTCATTTTTTTCCAACCCTTCTCATCAATGGGCCTGGTGGCATCTTCCATTAAGAATACTTCAAAACCAAGATCCAGGGCATCCATAGCTGTAAATCCCACACAAAAATCGGCAGCAAGGCCACCCAGAAAAACCTGTTCTACTCCCCTGCCCTTCAGGTAATCTCCAAGGCCGGTGGATTTCTTTTTGCCGTTGTCAAAAAAGCCGCTGTAAGAATCTATTCCCGGGTCGGTACCTTTCCTGATGATAGCCTCTACCCTGTTTGTATTGAGATCTTTGCTAAACCGGGCCCCCTGGGTGCCCTGGATGCAATGGTCGGGCCATAAAACCTGGTCAAGGCCTCCCAGTTGGATGGTATCAAACACATTTTTACCTGGGTGTGAAGAGGCAAAACTGCCATGGTTAGCCGGGTGCCAGTCCTGGGTTGCAACTACCAGTGGAAAAGCAGACTCTATGGTGTTTAAAACCGGAATGATCTCATCTCCATTGGGTACTGCAAGTGCACCTCCGGGTAAAAAATCATATTGGACATCCACAAGAATAAGTGCTCGCATGGTAATAGGTTTTTAAAATTTAATAAAACTCTGATCAGTGTTTATGTTTTAAGAGAAGAACATCTCTCATTTTTAGCAGTTTCTCGCTGATACCCACTTTATAAATGTGCGGAAAATCGAATCGCTGATGCTCTTCTGGTAAGAGATTTAATCTTGTTTTCAGCCTCTTATTGATCTCTGAAGGGGTTTCTTCCCTGGTGAGGATTTCACCGTTTTTCATGGCCACATGATAGAGCTCTTCACACTTCATACCCTCCAGGCTTAACGATTTGTGTTTCTCAAAAGGATTGATCATTCTGTCAGGATCAGTTTCATCATCAAGCACAACTGCATCGGCATAAAACAATCCTTCGCGGTCAAAGTACCGCAAGATCTTTTTTCTTCCGGGCAATGTTGTTTTTTGCAGATTGTCTGATATTTTCAAAACCGGGTTGTCTTCCACATAAGCAAGCTTGTAAACACCATCCAGCGCTGCATCAGGCTTACCGGTGATCATACTGGTACCTACCCCAAATACATCAATGGGTGCCTTCTGATCCAGCAAACTTTTTATAACATACTCATCCAGCTGATTGGATACTACTATTTTCACATCTTCAAGTCCTTCATAATCAAGCATTTCTCTTGCTTTTTTGGAAAGATAAGCCAGGTCACCACTGTCCAGGCGTATGCCCATGAGCTTTTGCCCTTTCTTTTTCATCTCTTTGGCAACTTTGATTGCTTTGGGAATGCCGCTGAAAAGGGTATTGTAGGTATCCACCAGAAAAACACTGTTCTTAGGAAACGAGCTTGCATAGGCAGTAAATGCTGACTCTTCATCGCCAAAACTCTCAATGAAACTATGGGCCATGGTACCTGAATGCGGGATCTTATATCTTTTGGCTGCAAGAACATTGGAGGTATTGTCAAACCCCCCTATGATAGCTGCCCTTGATGCATGCATAGCGCCAAAGGATTGAGCTCTTCTGAGACCAAAATCACTAAGGATCCTGCCTCCGGCGGCATGCCGTATCCTGGCTGCTTTGGTGGCAACCAGCGACTGGAAATTCAGGACATTGAGCAATAGTGTTTCAATAAGTTGTGTTTCAATCAAGGTGCCTTCTATCCTGGCAACGGGTTCAAAGGGAAATACCAGGTCACCTTCCTTCGCAGAAATGATTGTCCCTTTGAAGGAGAAATCTTTAAGGTAGTCAACAAATTCATCATTAAAGCCACTTTCCCGAAGATAATCCAGGTCCGTTTCCATAAACTTCATGTCTTTGATCATGTGCAGTAATTCCTGCAGCCCGGCAAAAACCACGAAACCTCCCCGGTAAGGGATCTTTCTGAAAAAGTAATCAAATCCTGCCTGCATCTGGTGCATGCCGTTCTGAAAGTAAGCCTGGGCCATGGTCAACTGGTACAGGTCGGTGTATAAGGGTGAGATCTGTGAATGGTAAAACATGCTTTAGGGTAATTTACTCCAACGTAAGTTTTTTGTTAATTAGTTTTGGCAAGAAAAATCATGTTGTTACTTGTGCAAGATAAGAAAACGTCGTGAACAAATTGGATATTGGCTGAAAAACAGGAATCCCTGATTTCGGGATGAATGTTTGCAGACAAGCCCAATTCCTCAATTGCCGTTTGCTGCAAGCACAAATTAATTACATCTCAAGTTTCTTTAGTGCATCAATGTGTTCATCGTAATCATAATCACTGAAAATGACCAGACGAATTCTTTTTACGTGCTTTAAGTCAGGCATTTCATCATAAATAGCCTTTAAAGCAACCTGCGAAGCCTCTTCTACCGGATAGCCAAAAACACCTGTAGATACGGCAGGAAATGCAATACTTTTGAGTTCATGCTCCTCACAAATTTTCAGTGCATTCCTGTAGCAGTCTGCCAGCAGTTTATCGTGGGGAAAGTCTCTGTCGTAAACCGGGCCCAACACATGAATAACATATTTGTTGGGCAAATTGTAGGCTCTGGTAATTACTGCCTGTCCTGGCTTAATGGGCCCTTTGGTGATGGCTTCTTTTTCCAGTTCGGGGCCTGCAGCCTTGTGTATGGCACCTGCTACCCCTCCGCCTACACGTAAAAAGGCATTGGCGGCGTTTACAATAACATCCATGTCGGCCTGCGCAACAATGTCACCCTTTAACACCTCAAGGCAAACATTTCCTCTGAGTATCTGCTCTTTTTTAATCATATCACCTCTTTTTTAAGCTTTTACAACAAAAACCTGCGAAGTTTCATACTTTACAACTTTTATAGCATCATCTTTATCAATATAACCTGTGAGTGCTGTAGCGTCGTATATATCGTCATCAATTTCCACCTTGCCACTGGGTCTTAAAATGGTATAAGCTTTACCTGTCTTTCCCAATAGGTCTTTCATTCTTACATCTACTGAAGAATAGCCGGCAGATGTATCTTGTATGGTATTCAATGCCAATGTATTGCCAAGTCTTCCCCTGGAAGTGATCACTTTTGCACCTATATAAAAGGAAGAGGAAAGGGATAAAAAGAAAGCAATGATCACGATAAGAAATGCCCGGCCTACTTCACCCATGGGTACCCCTGTAAAATCAGGGCCCTGGTTGCCTACCATGGCCAATGCCAGACCCGTGATCATAAATCCAATACCCAGGATACCTGCCACACCAAACCCCGGTATGGCAAATATTTCCACCGCAAGCAGCACTATTCCCAGTACAAAAATGATGATCTCCCAATGGGAAGCCAGCCCTTCAAGATAAAGTGGGGCAAAATACATGAGGGCTGCTGTAATGGCCAGCAAAATGGGGAAACCCACTCCGGGGGTTTGCAATTCAAAATAAATCCCTCCCAGTATAAGCATGATCAGCAAGCCGCTTACAATAGGATGAATAAGAAAGTTAATTACCCTATCCATACCAGTAAGTCGTTGCTCAACGAGTATATAATTTTCAAAACCAGCAAGTTGCAGTACCTCTTCAATGTTTTCTGCAATCCCTTCATTAAACCCCCAACGCATGGCTTCAGAGGAAGTAAATGTTAATACTTTTCCAGCTTCAATCACACCCGGGATCTCAATGGAAGGATCAACCATTGCCTGGGCAATATCGGGATCACGATCTTTGGCTTCGGCAGTTGAGCGCATCATGGAGCGCATATACGACTGAAACTTGTCTGGCACCACCTCTCCTGTTTGATCCACCACGGTTGCAGCCCCAATATTTCCACCCGGACGCATATAAATCCGATCGGTGGCAATGGAAATGAGGGCCCCGGCCGAAGCGGCATTGTTGTCAATAAATACCATTACAGGTATTCTTGATTGCATAATTCGTGTGCGTATAGAGTCGGCAATATCCACCTGGCCACCATAGGTGTTCATGTGAATAAGGATCACGTCGGCACCAAGGGTATCTGCATCTTCAAAGGCCCTCTGAGTTCGCCGAAGAGCCGGTCTGGCGATTTGTTCCTTTATCTCAAACTTATAGATCAAAAACTCTTTTTCCGGGTTTTCTTCTATAAGTCTTGTAATGCGATCTTCCCTTGCCAGGGCAGATATGCTGCCAATACAGAAGATACCAAGTAAAAGTGTAAATAATAACTTCCTGTTCATTTTTTTAGATGGTTAGATTATGTCGATGGATAATAATAGCTGAATATAAAACAACAAAACGGTCTCATTGTTGCCAAGGGTTGTGATTGTACGATTTATATATCCCACGAAAGTAAAAAAAAGTCACTAAAAGGTGTTTAAAAATTTCTTTTAGTGACTTTTGTGCCCAATAATAATATTAAAGGGAATTCCTATTTTTTATTATGATCGGCAAGGAATTTCTCCAGGCCGATAGTGGTAAGCGGATGATTGAGCAATCCCAATATGGGCTCAATCGGACAAGTAACCACATCAGCGCCTGCTTCAGCACATTTTACGATATGAAGGCTGCTCCTGATACTTGCAGCAAGTACTTCGGTTTCAAATCCATGAATGGCGTAAATATTGGCAATTTGCTGAATTAGCTCCACGCCATCGTAGTTGATATCGTCAAGTCTTCCTATAAAGGGAGAAACATAAGAAGCTCCGGCTTTTGCTGCCAGAATGGCCTGCCCGGGAGAAAATACCAGGGTACAGTTGGTTCTGATTCCCTTGTCGGTGAAGTATTTTATAGCTTTAACCCCTTCTTTGATCATGGGAACTTTTACTACAATCTGTGGATGCAGTTCGGCCAGCGCGTGCCCTTCTTTAACAATACCGTTAAAATCGGTAGATATTACCTCTGCACTTACATCACCATCAACAATATTGCAGATGTCAATGTAATGCTGCATTACGTTGTCATGCCCTTTAATCCCTTCTTTTGCCATAAGAGAAGGATTGGTGGTAACACCATCGAGTATCCCAAGGTCATTGGCTTCCCTGATCTGGTCGAGATTTGCTGTGTCAATAAAAAACTTCATGGGGAATCATATTTAGTTAAGGATAAGAAATAGCAAGCAGAAAAAAAGCAAGCCTGGCATCGCACCGCTACGACCGCCTACCCTTGCTACCTTCCGGTCCTGGGGGAGTTCAGCAGGAGCTGGTCGTACCAGACTTGCGAGTGCAAAAGTATAAAAATTTGGTGAGATAGCAAGAACAGGAAAAAAATATGCAATAAAATTTCCCGGAATGTTTAAAAAGATTTAACCGAAACATAGGTAATAATCCTTATTATGTTTTATTTTTGCAAAGCATAATAAAAGAACAAACCATTTAACCCACACGAATATGGAACAAATAGAAGAAAAACCCCAGGGAGGATTGCTGAAAGCCTCACTGAATCATGGTTTGATTATTTCAGCCATTATGATCGTTATTACTCTCGTGCTGTATCTGATCGGTCAGTTGCATAATACAGCTGCCGGATGGATAAGCTTTGCCATCATGATCATAGCATTGGTTTGGGCCATGATAAATTACAAGAAAGAAAATCTTGGTGGTTTTATGACTTATGGTCAGGGATTAGGATATGCTGTAATGGTCGGCCTTTGGGTTGGTATCTTTACAGGCGTTTTTGCATTGTTGCTCTATGGAGTGATCTCTCCTGAGCTTATTGCAGAGGAAAAAGCCATGATAGAAAGAAACGTGTTCAGGCAATTTGAGCAAATGGATTATGATCAGCAGCTGGGAATGATAAACTTGCAGCAGCGTTTTATTACACCTTACTGGAAACTGATATTCAGTATCCTTGGAGGTGCATTCAATGGTCTGATCGTTGGTCTTATTGCAAGTGCTTTTGTAAAAAAGAGCAATCCGGATCTGATAGAAGGCTGATCATTCCTTTTCTATAAAATCAACGGCATAATTGATCACCCACGAAATAGTAAAACGTGGATGATCATCAATGGCCACCCCCACTTTATTGTAGGCAGGGTTCAGAATATTTTTCCGGTGTCCCCGGTTTCGTATTCCGTCATCAATCATAAGGTTAACGATGGTTTCGTGTGCGTTGGTAGTAGCCCAGGCCAGGTTTTCTGCCAATCCGCTTACCCATTGTCCATGCCTTGAAACACGCGCACCAAGTCCTCCCCCACCTTCATGACTTGCAGTAGCTGTTCTACGCATATACCTTGCATGGTCGGCCGAGGCTTTGCTCATACCTTTTGAAGGGTAAAATAATGGCATAGGCTCTGTTTCCAGCAACTCGAGGTAAAGCTCTCTCACTGCCTCTATCCCTTCCCTGGTGCGCAAAGGTATACGACCGGGAAAATGAAAGGCAGTACCCTGAAAATACTGCAGTCGTGGAAATACGTAAAGAGTTGAATATTTTTCAGGATTGTAGCGTATCAGGTTCATGGCAAGGATAAGATTCTTTTCCTCATCGTTGAGATAATCTGCTTCTGCTCCTGTATTGAGTTTTTCCACCGGCCAGCCGTCATTGGCAAGCCAGGCAGCATATTCTTTATTGCTGAACCCGTCGAAATCCCTCAGTTCAGTTGTTTTATATTCCTGGCCATTTATCTGGCTGGTGAAAAAAGATGATACGGCAATGATAATGATGATTTTAAGCATTGAATTTTTCATAGTAAGCGTATTCTATACATATATTCTTATTAACACAACAAAGCTGTTTACAAAAGGGTTTATTTGCTTTTGCTGGTTTTATAACAGATTTTTGAGGGGAAAAGTATTGAACATAAAAAGAAAAACGGTTCCCTGAATTAAAAGGCATGAATTATTCAGGGTAGCCCCTCTCTGTAAAAAATTATCTGATTATCTTTGCGGGTTGTTTTTGGCGGGGGCTGATATTTATGCAAAAGCCTCCATGTATAAAGTAATAATCTGATATTGAGTAATTTGTATTTAACTTTTCACGGTATAATTATCTGCATTTAAAACACAGGATCTTAAAATGAAGGAACTTCCCAAGCAGTACTCTCCTGCCCAGACAGAAAAGAAATGGTATGAACACTGGATGAACAAGGGCTATTTCAAATCAGAGCCCGATGATCGTGAACCCTATTGCATCACTATACCTCCGCCCAATGTTACCGGGGTATTGCATATGGGGCATATGCTCAACAATACCATTCAGGATATCCTGGTGCGCAGGGCACGGATGCAGGGAAAAAATGCCTGCTGGGTACCCGGAACAGATCATGCTTCCATTGCCACTGAAGCCAAGGTGGTTGCTAAACTGAAGGAAGAAGGAATTGATAAAAATACACTTACCCGGGAGCAGTTCCTTGATCATGCGTGGGAATGGAAAGAAAAGCATGGGGGAATCATACTGGAGCAGTTAAAAAAGCTTGGAGCCTCCTGCGACTGGGACCGCACGGCTTTTACCATGGATCAGAAGCTTTCTGATGCGGTGATCCATGTATTTGTTGATCTTTACAACAAGGGTTTGATATACAGGGGTGTACGTATGGTAAACTGGGACCCCAGGGCGCTTACCGCAGTTTCTGATGAAGAGGTTATTTACAAGGAAGTGCAATCCAGATTCTACTATCTTCGGTATAAAATTGAAGGCACTGAAGATGAATACGTTACCATAGCAACTACACGCCCCGAGACCATTCTTGGCGATACGGCCATTTGCGTGCATCCGGAAGATGAACGATTTGCACATCTGAAGGGCAAGAAAGCCCTTGTGCCCCTTATCAACAGGCCTATACCTTTTATTTTTGACGAATATGTTGATCGTGAATTCGGTACAGGGGCCCTCAAAGTTACCCCTGCGCACGATATCAACGACTACAACCTGGGCATAAAGCATAACCTCCCTTCTGTGGACATTTTCAACGATAACGGTACCCTCAATGAAAAGGCAGAAATTTATATTGGTGAAGACCGTTTTGTGGTAAGGAAAAAGATATCCAGGGAGCTGGAAGAAAAAGGACATCTGGTAAAAGTTGAAGAAATAACCAATAATGTTGGGTATTCAGAGCGCACAGATGAAGTTATTGAGCCCAAACTCAGCCTTCAATGGTT
>SLIL01000417.1 GCA_007135645.1 Bacteroidales bacterium | reverse complement strand
TTTCGTGTGGGGAAAAGCGGAATTACAAATTCCGCTTAGCGGGGATCATTTCTGCTTATGAGAGGTGATTACTCTTCAAATCATTGTAGCTGAAGGATCTTCCTGCCAATCAGAAAAAGTAAAAAGCTGTAAATAAGAGCCTGAGATTGGCTGTTTCAGTATAGTCCCTTACCCGGCCTTTGATGTCGGGGGTGCCATAAGCTGCTGCAGTGTATTCCAGCTCGGTGGATAGTTGTACTTTACCGGAAATGAAAGAAATGGAGGGCGCTACACGATACAGGTAGGCAATGTCTGCCCCACGGCCATAATATGCACCGGTTACTTCATGGCTGGCACCCAGGTTGGATGCAAATCCGGCAAACAGTCCTGCCTGCACTTGTTGTCCGTAAACAATGTTTCCCCATGTCATAAAGTGGTTCAGCGGTGTGTAGGTTACCCATCCGGTTACCGGATTAATTTCCCGTTCTGCATACCCACCCATGAGAAGATGCTCGCTAAGGTTCTGCCCGTAAATGGCTTTGGCTTTCAGGTCCCACAAGCCTGGCCTGTGGCGGATATAGCCCATGAACGCATAGGTACCCAGGGTTTCATCCGTTTTGTAAAACTGGTCTGTCACCATCCGGGGGCGTATCATTTTGTAGTCTGCTGCTACACCTGCAGTTGTTAAACCCTGGCTGTAAATAAATTGCAGATGGAAATTGGGCATGGCGCTGTTGCGAAGGTAATCGGGGCGTGTGCCCTGGGGGCCGTCGCTGGCATTGTCGCGCTGGGCAATGGCAGCAAAGAGGGTCTGGAAAGCACCATGTTTGAAAGTGACGCTTACCTGGGGATTGCGGATAAAGGGCTGAAAAGGGGCACCGGTATTGAGTGAAATGACCGTGGGAACTGCCCCGATACCAAACATGGGATGCCACCATTGCCCCAGGAGCAGGTCCACTTGGTCCCATTCCAGCTTTACAAAGGCATGCCTCAGCCTGAAACCATTGATATCTGCATTGGTAACACCTGAGAAGTCGGCTTCAATCAAACCTGATGTCCTGGCGCCAAACGCATCAGGGCCGCTGATATGGCCTGCTATCCGGCTGGTAATGGCCGAAAAATTGAAGGATGGATCGCCATTTATATCAACCCCTCCCACATCCTTGGCAGGTCTTGCCGGGAAAAGCAGAAAAAGATCTTCCCGTGCCGCAATTACTGAGCGGCTATCGTACCAGTAGTCAGATTTTACAAAGCCAGAGAGCCTGAAAGAACTCTGATTTACTTCTTTCTTGGTAATCGTATCATTGCTGCCAAAAGCCAGTGTGCCGGCTCCAAGAAACAGCATCAGGAGCAAGATTGATCTGATCATTGGATTGTAGTTGAAATTCTTAAATTTTCTCTTTGATCAGCAAACTAACCAAGGGGTTGAGGGCTAGCGAAACCAGCATCCCTATAGTCCCTGCCTGAGGTGAAGGAAAACCAGTTGCATACAATACAAGACATGTTGCCAGTCCAAGCACCCCGGATGCGATGGCACCCATGCGGTTTACCTTTTTATTAAGCAATCCCCAGATGAACGGCCCCAGGAAGAAGGAACCCAATGCACCCCAGGAGATGCCCAGGATAGCCACGATGTGGTCAATCTCTGAATATGCCAGTAATATGGAGAGGATGATAAACGCGGTGCTCATAACGCGCATAAGCAGTGTAAGCTTTTTATCGCTGACATTCTTATTGATAAATCCTCCGTAAAAATCCTTTACCATAGTGGAGCTGGATACCAGCACCAGGGCGGCCAGGGTCGACATGGAGGCAGAAAGGATCAGCAACAGGATGATTACATTGAGCGATGCGGGTACCACGCTTACCAGCAGTTCGGGCATGATGATATCAAACAGGGGACCCCCGTCAGCACCAAATGCACCGGGGTTGGTTTCCGGCGAAAGGAAGATCCTGGAAGTAGATCCGATAAAGTAGGCCACACCACCAATGATAATGGCAAAAATGGTGGAGGCTACCATCCCTTTTTTTACGGTCTTCTTGTCTTTAATGGCAAAAAACTTCTGCATAAGCTGGGGCATGGCAAAAGGGGCCAGGCTGGTGAGCAGCACCAGCGAAAGCAGCGGCCACCAACCGGGAGGGCCAATGGCTTTTGTGAGGGCGGGATTGATATTTTGCAGATCGGCAGTGATTTTTCCCATGCCGCCACCTTCGTAGGTTGTGCTGAAAAATAATATGATCACACTCACCACCATGATCATCCCGAAGATCATGTCGATGAGCGCCATGGACTTATATCCACCCATAACCATGTATATGGCCGTGAAAAATCCCATGGCCACAAGGGCATGCCAGTATTGTATGTCAAAGTTGGAGGTAAACAGGTAGGATAAACCCATAAACACCGCAGCACTGTAAGGAATCATAAAAACAAAGATCACAATGCTGGAGAGTAGTTTCAGCGTATCAGACCCATAGCGTTTCTGAAGGAATTCGGGCATGGTGCTTACCTGGTAGTCTGCAGCAGCCTGTTTCACACGCCATCCTATAACCCACCACACCAGCAATACGCCAATAAATGCATTGAAAAAAGCGATCCACAGGCCCGAAAAACCAAAGTTCCAGCCAATGTTTCCGGCGAAACCTATAAAAAGCACCGCGCTAAAGTAGGCAGTTCCATAGGAGAAAGCGCTCATCCATGGCCCTACGTTGCCACCACCCAGAAAAAAGTCGTTGAATGTCCTGGTAGCCCTCAGGCCACGGATGCCCACATAAATGATCATCAGAGCGTAAAGGGAGAGAATGATTATTTTGATATCCATTGGAGATGGGTTATTATGTTATTGGGTTATTAAGTTATTG
>SLIL01000381.1 GCA_007135645.1 Bacteroidales bacterium | reverse complement strand
CGAGCTCCCCCTCATAGGGGGAAGGGGGGTATAGTGCTTTTCAAAATGGACTCAACCTTAGTAGCAAATTATTTAGGCACAAATCCGGAGCGCCGGCCACGAAACGTGGATGAATACAAACAAGATCTTGCCGGCGCAATGGAAAATAAATGGTATAGTGTAATGATCCCCAAAATCGAATGGATAAAAAAACCTATTAATCCTCTTTCCAGGGAAAAAAATTATCGGAAGGTTCAGAAATGATCTCTGCCGCAAAAAACGTTCTCCGGTTGAACCCGCCAAAAACCCCCAGCCCATTGCTCATATTGGTATAGATATGAACGGTTTCGGCAAAGGGGAAATCTTCGCCATAGTAATAGTAATCATTCACACTTTTATGAAACCGGTAGTAATGGTAATCAGTTTGGGTAGCATAAAGAAATACAGAGTCAATGGTAAGATAATGATGCTCATGTGGATAGGCAGGTTGTCCGGTATCAGGATCCAGGTAGAATGAGTAACCACCTATACGATAGGATCCTTCATAAAAATAATCCCCTCCTTCGCTGTCTTCAAAAAGCCATGAGCCACGTTCGAGCCTGACATAACGACTAAAAGCCCTTGATGTATCCAAATTTCCATCCTCATCCTTGTAAATATTGTAAGAAAAGGCAAATGCACCCGTACGGAAATATCGTTCCTGATTACCGGGTTTTGTGGTCAATCTCCATTTCATCCTGTAAATTTTATTGCCCCATTCCTGATCTTCTTCAATGTCAGTCAACTCCGGATTTTCTATTTCATAGCCAGGAACGTAGCATTCTGCCTGGGTATAGTCTCCGTCATGGGTTTCAACCTTAAGCAGGTAACGGGTATTTTCAGTGACAGGAAAATCCTCAATGGGCAGCGAAAAGTAACCACGCTCTGCATCGTATTCGAGTTTTACAAAATCTTCTCCTTTAACAGCAATAAATACATCCGCACTTCCTTCTACCGGGATATAGTCCCCGGGTTTCAGGGAGTAGGGTACGGATCTGTAGATCAACACCCTTAGCTGAGTGTTCTGTGGCGAGATGTAGGAGTAGACCACCAATTGGGGCTCACTGCCCGGGATCTTAAGGTTTTTTACTTCCGAAATGAAAAAATCCTCGCAACTGCTCATCAATAAAACAAGGGATAAAGCAACCATGTTGAGTTGCCATCCTTTTAGTCGTATCCTGTTGATCATTAGTGTCATACTATATGGTTTAATTATTTACCTAAACTCTAATCTATAATGAATTTTTCAATGCAGTTAAAACAATAATGCTATAATAACTCTTACAAATTCAATAGGTTACGAACTCCCCCTTTTAGGGGGATGGGGGGTATTGTATTTTTCATTACAGTCTCTCATTTTCTTCTTAAAATTTAAAATTCACGCTGATAGATGGGATGATGGGGAATATGCTTACCTGCATCAACCTTCTTGTATCGTAGATCTGGTCATCTCCGGTATTTGAGAAAATTCTCCTGTTGTCCCAGTAATAAAAGAAGGGATTTTGCCGGTTGTAGGCGTTGTAGGCACCAATCTCAATGGTTCTTTTCACCGGATATCCAAATCGGGTAATATCCTTATGGAACTGTACCCCCACATCTAGCCTCTGGTAAGATGCAGCCCTGAAACCATTTTTCTTATCATACACATTGGCTGAAGGCCATATCCATGGGGATCCCTGGTAACCTCCTCCCTGATAGGTATCCCAGAAAACATTATCATTGAGATTTGAAGGGTCGGTATAAACTGGAAACCTGCCGGTGCCCAGATCAAAAGCATTGCCGGTGGCATAAACCCAGGTTGCACTGAAGGTGATCCTTGGGTTGATCTCGTAGATCCCTACCAGGGAGATATCGTGCCTGCGGTCGTATCGCGCAAAGAATCGCTCACCAAAATTCAGGTCATCAAACCGGTGTTGAATCCAGGAGAGGGTGTATCCGGCCCAGCCCGAGAACCGGCCGGCTTTTCGCTGAACCAGGAATTCCAGGCCGTAGGCCCAGGCTTCGCCCTGGGTAATGTTGTCCTGCCAGGAGAATCGCTGTGCATTGTCGGGATCGTCAAAGTCCTGCAGATGCAAAAAAGAGGCTCCTTCTTTATATCCAATGATATCTGTTGATTTTTTGTAGTACCCTTCCAGTGAAACTTCAAGGTTTCGTGGCAGCCAGTCATAGGCAAAGCCCGTGGCAACCTGCCAGGTACGTTGAGGGGGAATTCGTCCGGTGGATGGCACCCACAGGTCGGTAGGAAGTCCTATTCCGCTGTTGCTCAGCAGGTGCACATACTGGTTCATGGATGCAAAAGAGGCTTTCCAGCTGAGCTGTGGGCGAAGGATCAGGTTGGAAGAAAAACGGGGCTCCAGGTACTGATAGGATTTATTATCGGCATAAAAATGGCTGAACCGCAAACCTGGATTGATTTTCAGATAATCTCCAAAACTGATCTCATCTTCAATATACAGACCCGACTCCAGCGAGTAATGAATTTCGGCGTTTTGTTCAAACTGGCCAATAAATTCATCGCGCAGCACCAGAGCACTGGGGGTAAACCTGTGCCTGATCATTTGAATCCCGGCCCTTACATGATGATTGGGCAGGGGATACCAGTTGATGTCGTATTTCAGGCCAATATCCTGAATGCCTGAGCTGTATTTTAAATCAAACGCCCCGGAGTCATTGTCAATAAAGTCTTTGTAGCTTTCTTTGGCATAGATTTGAAGCGTATAGTCTGAAAAGATAAAAGATGCGTTGGTAAATAACCGGTCGTTGAAAATTCTGTTCCATCTGAGGGTTGTGGTGGCATTTTGCCAGAAAAGGCCTCCTTCCATG
>SLIL01000189.1 GCA_007135645.1 Bacteroidales bacterium | reverse complement strand
CTTTTTTCCCAGGAGAAGGATCTACTCATCAGACACGATGTTTTTTTTGGCGGTCCTGTTCATAAAACCGGCCAGCCCTATACCCTTTCCGGAGAGGTGGTGTACATGGGTGCAGATACCTTTGATTCGGTGATCCTCAACTGGCAGATTGGTGAAGAGGGAGAGGTAAATCAAACCCATTTTGAAGAGATCGGTATCAATCCATACATCCCCTTTGTTTATGAAGCAGATGAAGTATGGATACCTTCAGAAGAAGGAACGTTTTTGCTGAAACTATGGTTCTCAGGCCTGAACGGACAGCCCGAAGATGTGGCAGCCAGTGAAGTCCTGAACCTGAACCTGGAGGTTTATGACCACCTGGTGGAGAGAGATGTTGTGTTGCTGGAAAGCTTTTCCAGTATCAACTGTGGGTCCTGTGCCATGATCACTCCTGTTTTGCGCAACCTGGTTGCCCAAAACCCGGAGCGGTACGAAAAGATCTATTACCATCCGCTGCATTACGAAAACAGCCCCCTTTATCATTTTAACCCCAAAGATCAGGATATCAGGAGAGACTTTTACGAGATCTTTTATACTCCGCAATCGGTGGTGGGTGGAACTTACCAGGGAGGAAGCGAATATGTGAGTGAGTTTATGTTTGAGAAGGAACTGCAGAAGTGGTCGGGATTTCAGCTCGAGGGCCAATGGTTTGTTTATAATGATGAACTTTACTTCAATGTTGATGGGGATGTTCTCATCAATCTGGATAATCCGGAAAGAGATCTGCGATTGTTTATTGCTGCAATCCAGGATAGTGTATTGTTTGACGCTCCTCCCGGATCAAACGGGGAGGATGAGTTTTTCAACGTGATGCGCTTTTTTGCTCCCGATGCCAGTGGTATCCGGTTAACTCCGGAAGGATTCCAGTCGGGTATAGCATTCCAGGCAAAAATTCCATGGATACCCGTGCTGGAAACAGAAACAATTACCTTCATTGCATTTGTACAGGATCTGAACAGCAATGAGATCTACCAGGCCAGCAGGATGGTTTACGAAGTGTTTATGGATCCCGATGAGCCTGACGATCCCACGAATATCTCTGGTCACGAAGCTGTGAAATTACACATCTATCCAAATCCTGCATCAGGTCAATTCTTTATTTCCATTCCGCCAGGGACAAATGTTCAAAGCATAATGATCTATGACAGTAAAGGAGTTATGGCAGGAAAAATGCAGGGAACAAGTTATAATGGAAAAGTAACCATGGATGCAGGGCAATTTAGCCCGGGAATCTATTTTCTGAATATTCAAACAGAAAACCAGGTAATTACACGCAAGATAATTTTCCGGTAATACGAAATCTGCAGATAAAAACAAATTAAGCCAGGCAAAATATTATATGAACACGGATAACACAGATCGAACGGATTTTCACAGATCCCCTTCTTCAGCGATTATCAGCTAAATCAGCGTTATCTGCGTTCTGATAACAATGTCGTTTAAATTGTAAACAAAAAACAATAAAAAGAACAGTTTATGAACCAGAACATGAAATCAACGATTCTTTTATTTGCCCTGTTTTTACAAGGGTTTGCCATTCTGGCACAAAGCGGTTCCGCTAACCGTATCCCCTCTTTTACCATCAAAACCCTTGATGGCAGGGATTTTCAGACCACACAGTTCGACAATGATGGCAAGCCATACGTGGTGAGCTTCTGGGCAACCTGGTGCCGTCCATGCCTGAAAGAGCTCAATGCCATTGCCGAAATTTATGACGAATGGAAAGACGAAGGGTTTAAGCTCATCGCGGTCAGTACCGATGATGCCCGCACCCGAGCCAATATTCTCCCCATGGTGAATGGCCGTGGCTGGGAGTATGAGTTTTATCACGATGAAAACGGAGATTTCCGCAGAGCCATGGGGGTAAATATGGTACCGCACACTTTTATCCTCAACGGGAAGGGTGAAATTGTGAGCCAGCACACCTCCTTTGCCGATGGCATGGAGTGGGAAATGTATGAAAAACTTTTGGAATTGCTGGAAAAAGAGTAAAGCATCATGGGAAAACGACTTGTTATCGCGGCAATAGCATTTGTTATGCTGCTGCCCCTGGGTACATTGCAAGCCCAGGAACTTCTTCCGGGTGCCCGTGTGTGGGGAAACTTTCAGATGGATGCCCAGTATTATCAGCCAGACAGCCTTATTGGGGCCGATGATGTGCCTGAAAAGATCCTCATGAACGGGTTTCTCAACCTGAACATGGAGTACCAGGGTCTAACTATCGGTGTGCGGTATGAAAGTTACCAGAACCCCCTGCTGGGTTTTGACCAGCGATACAGAGGAAGCGGTATCCCTTACAGGTTTGCCTCTTACCGGCGCGAAGGCCTTGAGGTTACGGTGGGAAATTTTTATGAGCAGTATGGCAGTGGCCTGGTATTGCGCACTTATGTGGAACCCAACCTGGGTCTTGACAACAGTATT
The DNA here is from genome assembly GCA_007135645.1 of Bacteroidales bacterium. GTDB lineage: Bacteria > Bacteroidota > Bacteroidia > Bacteroidales > UBA7960 > SKVR01. The sequence goes on along the minus strand of SLIL01000189.1, from coordinate 392 downwards.
GATGGCATTCGCCTGGCGTATCAGCCTGTTGATGGGGTAACCATCAGGACCTTGATCGGGCAACAGCGTTTCTTTTTTGACAAAGGCCCCGGGATTGTCAGGGGAGCCGATGCAGAGCTTTTTCTCAACCGGGTAATTCCTGCTCTGTCTGAATCGCGCTCGCAGGTTACAGTGGGCATGAGCGGTGTGAGTAAATACCAGCGCGATCAGGATCCCATTTTCAACCTTCCTGAAAATGTGGCTGCCTTTGCCGGACGGCTCAATTTTGCAAGGGGCGGCCTGAACATCAATACCGAGTATGCCTGGAAAGCCAACGATCCTTCGGCCGATAACAATTTTATCTATCGGCATGGTGAAGCACTTACACTGAGCACCTCATACTCTTTCAGTGG
>SLIL01000379.1 GCA_007135645.1 Bacteroidales bacterium | reverse complement strand
GAAGGAATACTATGAGTAAACTGGTAAACGAATTTAATGAATACAGGGAGCAGATGAACCAGAAGATCCTTGGGGCTGACAACCTGGTGTTGAAAAGACTTTTTAACCTTGATACCAATACCTACGCTGATGGAGAGCTCAGTGCAAAGGTGAAAGAGATGATCGGGCTGGCAGCCTCCATGGTGCTTAGGTGCGATGACTGTGTAAAATACCACCTGCAAAAATGTTTTGAGCTGGGGGTGACCAGAAAAGAGGTATTCGAGGTGTTTGCCATTTCAAATATTGTAGGGGGCACCATAGTGATCCCGCACCTCAGAAGAGCCGTTGAATTCTGGGAAGAGCTTGAAGGACAATAATCAAAGGTTTTAGGTTGTTATTATATGACCCTCATCCTTTTTGATGATCTTTTTCATAGAGGATGGGTATTGAATGAAAGAATTGTAGCATATTATCATAATTATGAAGCTTTACACGAACAACCTGGTAAAAAAATACAAGAAGAGAACCGTTGTAAATAAGGTATCCGTAGAGGTGAGCCAGGGAGAGATAGTAGGATTGCTGGGCCCCAACGGAGCCGGCAAAACCACCACGTTTTATATGATCGTGGGCCTGATAAAGCCCAATGAAGGCCGGATTTTTCTTGAAAATAAAGAGATCACCCGCGAACCCATGTACAAAAGAGCACAGCAGGGGATTGGCTACCTGGCACAGGAGGCCAGTGTTTTCAGGTCGTTGAGTGTTGAAGACAATATTAAAGCAGTGCTCGAATTCTCGGGTAAGACCAAGGCAGAGCAGCAGGAAAAACTTGAAACCCTGCTGGATGAGTTTGGTTTGCAGCATATACGCACAAGCAAGGGGATCACCCTTTCGGGTGGTGAAAGGAGAAGAACTGAGATTGCCCGGTCACTGGCTGTGGATCCCAATTTTATATTGCTCGATGAGCCTTTTGCCGGGGTCGATCCCATTGCCGTTGAAGATATTCAGGCCATTGTGAGCAAGCTAAAGGAGAAGAATATCGGGGTATTGATCACGGATCACAATGTGCACGAAACGCTGAACATTACCGACCGGGCTTATCTGTTGTTCGAGGGGTCGATCCTGAAGGCGGGCACGGCAGAAGATCTGGCCAATGACGAGCAGGTAAGAAAGGTTTACCTGGGAGAAAAATTTGAACTCAGAAGATAAATCAGGGGAAGGGCCTCAGCTCGTTGAGAATAATTTGTGCTACTTCCTGGTAGCTTTTATCGATCAGCACCGGTGCGAGCAGAATCAGCATCATAAATGTAAACCCAAACCCAAGGGAAAGCCAGTCTCCCATGGAGTACTTTCCAGCCCATGAACTTTTTCCGGCAATTTCCGAATCATCCTCTGTTGCCGTATCAGTAACTGTTGTTGCTTCCTGTTTTTCTGTCCCCTTGTCTTTTTTCCTGTTGGCCACAGCCCTGAATGCCAGCCCCAGATCATCAAGGCTGATAAAAACTCCCCTGATAAGCCGCTGCCATACGACCGCCCTGGTACCTGTTTGCGCAGCCCTGCTTCCCAGATTGGCTGCAGTGCGTGCCCCGGCCGACAAGCCTGCAACACCAAATATGAAGCCCATATATACATCAAGCCAGAAGGCAAAAATGATCAGACCTATGTCCAGCTTAATTTCCCAGATAGCTTCAGGTAATGCCAGCCAGAACGGTTTCCCCAGCAGGATCTGCCTGTAGAGTTCAATCATTCCGTGAGTTGCCACCACGGCAACCAGCCAGAACAATCCCAGCCAGATACTCAGGATCACAGCCAGGCCAATATATAACACATTGAACGACATTTTGCTGTCGTGTTGAAGCACCCATGTTACAAAAGCATTGTTTCTTTTGTTTTTGGCAATTCCAATCGTATCTGTTACCGTTTGCTGCATATTTCCAGATGGCTTTGTCCTAATCTTTTTGTTTTTCTATCAGGGCTACAGCATAAGATGCAATGCCTTCTCCTTTGCCAACAAAACCAAGTTCCTCAGTTGTTGTTGCTTTAATGTTTATATCAGCTGATGTTATATTCATAATGCCTGCCAGGATTTGCTGCATCTGCGGGATCAGATGCCCGATCTTTGGTTTTTGAAGAGCTACCGTGGCATCAATATTTCCTATGGAAAACCCTTGGTCAGTAAGTAATCTCATGGTTCTTTCCAGCAATATTTTGCTGTCAATTCCTTTTAGGGCCGGATCGTTATCGGGAAACTGCTGCCCGATATCACGCAGGCCTGCTGCACCAAGCAATGCATCCATGATGGCGTGGATCAGCACATCTCCGTCCGAATGGCCTACAGATCCTTTCTCGAAGGGTACCTCAATGCCCCCAATCATGAGTTTATAACCGGCCTCCAGCCTGTGCACATCATATCCAAACCCTACTTTGATCTTCATGTCTCAGCAATTCATTATCAGCCTGCAAAAGTATAAATACCATTGATGATTTGCAAGTTACAGAAAAATATCTGCCAGGATCCCGTAAAAGAAAAAACTGGCAAAGCAATACATGAGTGCACCCTGAAAAGTCTTTTTTTAACGCTATTGATAAAACAGTCCTTTGTAACTCGTATAAATTCAATAGGTTGCGAGCTCCCCCTCATAGGGGGATGGGGGGTATTGTGCTTTTCGGAGTGGACTCATACATAGTGTGGGCAAGAAGACTTATGATTTTTCGCATAAAAAAAGTGTGAACAACTGATTTGTATTGTTCACACTTTTATGAAATATCTGTTGTCTTTATTTATTGTCCCTGAGGCTGTTGGCCGGCAAGGGCGTCAAAGTCAAATGTGAGAGAGAAACGCAATACGTTTTCCAGTGGGCTGCGCTGCATAACGG
>SLIL01000013.1 GCA_007135645.1 Bacteroidales bacterium | reverse complement strand
TTTTATAAGTTCTGTATGGCCAATAGAAAACTGAAAAATTTTGAGTTTGCAAATCATAGCGAGAAAGGGAAGAAAAAAGAAATCAATACCGACCAGGTGGTATTTTTTGAATCACCTAATGGGAGTGTTTTTCTGGTGTGCCAGGATAATAATGATAAAGAGGTTGAAAATGGTCCTGCAAGTCTGGCTTCCCAGCGAATCAGGTATTACCTGGAAAACGAATTTGTTGTCAATCCGGTAAATGCGCTTTACAATGCATTGGTTTATACCAATGGATTTCTTTTTGAGTATGGCAGAAAGACCGAAGGGTTTGACAATACCGGTGTTCATTGTGCCTGTATCCTGATTCGCGACAATCAGGCGTATTATTCGGTTTTTGGAAATACTTCCATCTACTTTTTTAATGGAAACAAAACATTTCTTCTTGCAAAGGGTGAAGATATTCCTGAAATTTCTTCCGATGAGGCTGATGTAAAGAATGAACCTGAAGTAAATGCTCTTCCCCTTCTAGGACTTTCAAAAACCATAAAACCTGAAATAAATATTGACCCCCTGGTGCCCCTTAACAGTGATATATTGCTGATGTGTACCAGTGGTTTTTATGAGAAAGTTTCCCTGAAAAATATTCAGAAGATCCTCGCAGATCCTATGCCTGTTCAGACCAAGGTGTACCGGTTTATTGATATGGCCAGTCTTGCCGGGGGTGAAGAGAATGTTTCTGTTCAGTTGATCTCATTTTATAACCTTGACCACCAGGCAAGGGCCTTTAAGCCAGCTGAAAAGAGAACAATCCGAAAGGCTACTACAAAAAAGAAAAGTGCCGGAACAACCACACAGACATTAAGCTCAACGATTCAGGAATTAAAGGAGAAAGTCAGCAAACCAGGGTTGAAGCATCTGTTGATCGCCATTGCAGCAATAGTTTTGGGTTATATGTTTTATGATCTGTTTATTCATGACCCTATGCCCCCTGTAAAAGTAAGATCAGAACAGGCTGTGAACGATACAAACGAGATTGCTGAAGCAGCAGAGCAGGAAAGTATACAAAGCAGATATACCATTCCAGGGGATACACTTTACCAGGTAAGGGCAGGCGATAACTGGAGCAGGATCTACACCCGGTTTGGGGTTTGCTCCTGGTTTATCAGGTCGCATCCCGATAATACCGGCAGATTTGATAATGATGATAATCCTGTTGCAGGCAGACAAATCACCATTCCCCTTATCTATTCAGCCAGGGAAGAGTTTAATCCTGATTTCTTCAGGGATTTTAGCCTTGAACAAACAGGCTCGCGATGCGAAAATGCCAACCAGGATTTTGTGGATGCTTTTAAAGCGCGATACGAGCTCAGGTAGTTCTATGCATAGTGGCTGAAGAATGGTTTAGGAAAACAAGTTTAAATTATACCTGTTCTGCAGTTTTTTCTTTTACCACCCATTGCAGGGTAGTCCGGCTTTTCTGTTCCAGCAGAATCTCCTTCCCCATAAGCAACTCTTCCAGGTTGGCTTTTTCATAATGCCTTACCGTAATGAGCAAGGTGTTGGTATTGTATTTCAGGTTGTAAATCTTTTCAAGGTTACGCAGCAATACCGGAGTTTTTATTTTATCCTGATCAAAACAAACGGAGAAACTCAGGGCAGAGTTCTGCATCAGATTGATCTTGATACCAGTTCGGGCAAATTCAGAAAAAAGCCTGGAGAGGTTTTGCTCTGCGATGAAACTGAAGTCCTTGGGGAAAATCGATAAAAGGATCTGGTTGGTTTTGAAAATGTAAGAAGGGATGCTATGATCCTTTACGTAATCCTTATTGATTACACTTCCGTTTTGTTTTGGATTATAAAAAGACTTGATTTGCAAGGGGATGCTCCTTTTTAATAAAGGTTTCAGCGTTTTAGGGTGAATAATTGTAGCTCCATAGTACGATAGTTCTATGGCCTCCTGGTAAGAAATACTGTCAATCAGAATTGTGTTTCTCATTACCTTGGGGTCGGCATTGAACAGCCCTGCAACATCTTTCCAGATGGTTACTTCCCTGGCCCCTAGCGTATAAGCCAGAATTGCAGCAGAATAATCGGATCCTTCACGGCCCAGAGTGGTTATAAAGCCCTGTGTGGTGCCCCCTATAAATCCTTGTGTAACAACAATGGGTCTTTGTGCACACTTGTCATTTTTTATGTAAGGAGTAATTTTTTGCTTTACAGCCTTTTCTGTTTTTAACCAGTCTACCCCGGCATCCCGGTAGTTGCTGTCTGTTATAATAAGATCTTTGGCGCTGTACCACCTGTTTTTAATGCCTGAAAAATTCAGATACTCCGAAATGATTTGTGTTGAGATCATTTCACCGGTTGAAACAATGCGATCGTATTCGTAATTGAAATTTCTTCCCGGAGGTTCCTGTATATAGTAAAACAGATGGTAAAAGGTTCTTCCTATGAGATCGAAAATATGATGCTGATTTACCGGGAAAAGCTTTCTTGCAATTTCCATGTGAAAATCCCTGATCTCTTCAAGAAGGGATTTGGCAAGCTCAAGCTTACCGGAGTAAAAAGCTTCGGTAACTTTCTCAAGGGCATTGGTTGTTTTGTCCATTGCTGAGATCACCACCACCAAAGGTTCCTGGCTGCTTTCATTAATAATTTCAGCAACATTTTTTACTGCTTCTGCATTTTTTACCGAGGCACCTCCGAATTTATATACAAGCATAAGGAATAATGGCTTTGTTATAATTTGTCTCCTGGATTAATCACTTTTTGCTGTGCTATAACCAGGAAATAGTTTTTGTTGAATTTTTGGGCCAAGCAAAGTTAAACAAAACAAGGTATAATAAAAACCCCTGCATGCCGAACCATGCAGGGGTAGAGGAGAATTATATCGGGGTTTATATTTAGTTATCCTTCAATGCTTCCATGAGTTTTTTCCGGGTGAAGAATATACGACTCTTTACAGTTCCGATGGAAAGATTAAGCTTGTCAGCGATTTCTTTATACTTGTAACCGGCATTGTACATCTCAAAGGGCTTGCGCTGGTCTTTGTCAACCTTGGAAATCTCTTTCTGAATCTCTTTTACACGATAGCTGGAGTCAGGTAAGCCAATGCTTGATTCTTTTGACAGGTTGAGATAATAAAGATCATCGGTTTTGTCAAGGATCGTGTTGTTTCTGATATTCTGACGATAGTTGTTGATAAATGTGTTCTTCATGATGGTGAAGGTCCATGCCTTAAGATTGGTATCGGCAGTAAACTTATCACGGTTGGTTAAAGCTTTTACATAAGTTTCCTGAACAAGATCTTGTGCATCATCGTAATTCGAGGTTAGGGTATAAGCAAAGTATTTCAGGTTTTTCTGAAGTCCCAGTAACTTGTGATTAAATTCCATTGCTGTCATATCTGTAAGGTTTTAAGGTTTGCTGTTTAATTAATTTACTTCAAAGTTAAACAATAAAATCCGAAAGTCAAGTGTTTTGTAATAATTTAACAGGGCAGGTTTCTTAAATACTTTGTTTTGTGCCTGTATAGCGCCTCTTCGTGGAACTTATTTGAGAATTTAAATGCCTGAATCATTGGATTGATGCTATTTTTTGTTTAATGATTAGTGTCTTACTAATATACAGATATTTATTTTTAAAATATTAGTTGCTTAACGAATGTTTGTATAAAATATCACAATCTTTCATTCAAAAGAAAAGCCCTGTCTGATGATAGACAGGGCCTGAAAACAAAAGTAATTGTATTTCAAATGCTTATATTCTGTTGAGGTAGGATTTAAACTCTTCAGCGTCTTGTAAGGGTTTAATATTCCTGGGTAGATCACCAGGTATCTGTTGAATCTGATAACCTGCTATAAAAATATCTTTATGGTCAAACCCTTCTGAAATGGCTTTCAGATAATCAGGGATCACTTTGGTCTCCAGGGCGGCAACAAAGTAGGTCAGGATATAATCTGCTTTTCGGATCTTGATAACCTCCAGAACATCTTTCATGGGCACAGATTGTCCAAGGTAAATTACTTTATGGCCTGCTTTTTTTATTACATAGGTATAGAAAAGTAATCCAAGTTCGTGCAATTCATTCTCCGGTAAAAACAGCAGGAACGTTTTAGCATCTGACCTAAGGTTATTATCTTGCCCGTCTATGGCGATGATGATCTTCTGGCGGATAAGGTTGGTAATAAAATGCTCCTGGGCAGGATTAATGGTTCCTACCTGCCAGAGAACACCAACCTTTTCAAGAAAATGGTATATAATACTTGTTACGGTTTTCTCAAAACCCATTTTGATGATTGATGAAGAAAGAACCTTTTCGAACTTATCTTCATCAAGTTCGATCATCGATACAATGAGGTTGTTGATATAACTTTCATAATCGTTTGATGCATTCGATATTTCTACAATCTTTTCGCACAAACGGTCATTACCCATCTTTACGATTTCACTTATCTTAAACCCATGTTTATTGAGTGTGCTGATATTTAATAATTTCTTAAGGTCGGAATCATTGTAATACCTGATATTGGTTTCTGTTCTCTCCGGATCCACCACATTATATCGCTTCTCCCATATCCTGATGGTATGGGCTTTTATGCCGGTTATTTTTTCGAGATCATTTATGGAGTATCGGATCATTGTTGTCATATTATAACTGTGGAAGATATTTGTGTAATGGTTTAACGTTTACAGATGCATAATCAAAGATAAAAACAAGACTGTAATACAAATGGTTCATAGAAAAGTAATTCCTTGATTGTTAAATTTGGAATTATCTGTGCATTCTGAGTAATCTGTTTAAAAGGTTGAATGAAAGTAATTCTTTTGTTGAAAGGAATATTCGCATGCCTTTTATTATTCTATTCAAACCGTTATGGTTTATCTTTGTTCAAATGTAAGCAGAAGAAAACTAAACAAGTCCATGATTTAATTCTTATTTATTGTTTTTTTACTAATGCATTCTGGCACCTTATGGTTTCAACGGTATTATTTTTTTACATTTGTATAGCTTTTATCAAATAGGTTTACATGCAAAAAATTGAAATACCCCCCGGAAAAACAACATTGGGAGTAACTCTCGACCCTTTAGCAGGACTGTTGGAGTTCGCGGGTGTTTCATATCCGTCTAATCCAAAAACCTTTTTTGAGCCTATAATTGACTGGACCAATGAATACCTGGAGGTAAAAAAATGCAACGAGGTGAAAATTATTTTCAGGGTAACCTATTTTAATACCAGTTCTTCCGTTTACCTGTTCAGGATACTGGAACTTTTTGATGATGCAGCAACAAAGGGAATTAAAACCAATGTTGAGTGTTATTATTATCAGGAGCAGGATGAAGCTGTTGATTCATTTAAGTGGCTTTTTTCTGAGTTGGATATTAATTACCGGTTGTTGAAAATTAAATAACAGATGATTATCACCTGGTCGTTTTACTGAAAGGAAACAATACTGAACTAAAGAGCCTGCAGATACTATATCAAAGGCTTTTTTCGTTGTAAATAAGGGAGGTTTTTAATCTACAAAAAAGTATAAGGCAGTTTGTTTGGATTAGATTTCAAGGTAATTTTTTGTTATATTTGACCATTACATTTTCACTTTAAATTTACAGGCTATGGAACAAAACACTTTAGATGTCACAGAGCGTTCTGAAGTGTTTGAGTTTGCCAGTTTAAGAGACTTGGTAAATCAGGCACTTCACCAGAACTTTGGAGAAATTCAACTCAACAACGGACTTACAACAGGTTTTCGTGAACTTGATGAAGCTATCCAGGGGTTAAAAAAAGGCCAGCTATCCACAATAGCAGTCAGACAGGGAATGGGCAAAACAGCCCTGATGCTTTCAATGGCCAACAACATTGCCGTTAAAAACAACCATTCAGTAGCCATTTTCTCTCCGGAGCGATCCAGTAAAAAAATCACCAACCGACTTATTGAAAGTGAAACAGGCATGTCGCTCGACAGGCTTGTCAACGGTAAGCTAAAGGCAAGCGAACGAGATCATATGTATTCGCTTGTGAGCCATATTGCCAAAGCCAATATCTTTTTAGATGACACACCCAATCCCAGCGTGGATGAATTGCTTAAAAAAGCAAGACAGCTTAAAATTTCCAATAATATTGAACTCATTATTATCGATTACCTGGAGTTGCTTTCTTCAGGATACGATCAGAATGATACAAGGCAGGAGGAGTTAGGACGTATAGTGGCTGCATTGAAAGATATTGCAGCAGAACTGAATATCCCTGTTTTGTTATTCTCTCAGTTGCCCGGTTTTTACCCTTCCAACATCATGCAGAAACCTTCATTGAAGGAAATTCCCGTTTTTCTGGCTGAAATTTCTGATGTTGTAATGTTTTTGCATCGCTCAGATATGAAACCAAATGGTGTTGCCAATCAGACCCATGACCTGGTAGAGCTGGTCATTGGTAAATTCAACGGACAAAAATCAGAGCAGATTGTCGAACTCAGGTTTATTGAAAGCCTGGCTAAGTTTACTGACAGATAATATTTAAATAAAATCATTCTAAATTAGGCAAAAAAGCCCGCTGTTTGTATTTCACAGCGGGCTTTTTTGTAATTTAGGCCAAAATTTAACTTCTATACTATGGCAATATTAAAAGAACAGGACGAAAGAAAAAATACCGTAATTGAGGTGGCAAAACTAATGTTGGTGGCTGCCCGCACAGCTCCCAAAGGCAAAGGGGTTGATAATCTTGAAATGGCAATACTGACAGATAATGATATACGGTTGCTGGCAATCGAAATGAGAAAAATTGGTGAACAAAAAGAATATGACATCTTTATTCGTGATGCGGATAACGTGCTTGCCAATGCCGATGCCGTGGTGCTCATAGGTACCCGCATTAAAACCCTTGGCTTGAAAGTTTGCAGCCTGTGTGGTTTTGCTGATTGTGCAACCAAGGAAAAACACCCCCTGGTACCTTGTGTATACAATACCGGCGATCTGGGTATAGCTGTGGGATCTGCTGTGGCTGTGGCAGCAGCGCATCATATTGACAACAGAATAATGCACACTGCAGGAATGGCTGCCCTTGAAATGGATATCTTCAGCAAAGGAGTAAGGATCATCTGGGGAATACCATTGAGCGCAACATCTAAAAACCCCTATTTCGACAGAAAGAAATAAAGAATAGCGAAATTCTGCTCTTTCTCCCGGTCAAAATGGCAGTGTTCAGGCACTGGCATAACCTTTGACAGTCTCATGGCGGTAAATTATGTTGAATAAAAATAATTGCACATAGCCATGCGAAAAGGTAAAATTAATGTCCAGACGGAGAATATCTTTCCAATTATTAAAAAGTTCCTCTATTCCGACCACGAGATTTTTCTTCGTGAGCTGGTGTCCAATGCCGTTGATGCCACCCAGAAACTGAAAACGCTCTCATCCATTGGTGATTTTAAGGGTGAAATGGGCAATATCCGCATTGAAATAAAGCTGGATACGAATGCCAAAACCCTTACCATTTCCGACAAAGGTATTGGTATGACTGCCGATGAGGTGGAAAAATACATCAATCAGATCGCTTTCTCCAGTGCCGAGGAGTGGATAGACAAGGTGAAAGCCGCCGGTGAGAAAAATGGGATAATCGGACATTTTGGGCTCGGCTTTTACTCTTCTTTCATGGTTGCCAAAAAGGTAGAGATCCACACCCTGTCGTGGCAGGAAGGCGCCCAGGCAGTAAAATGGGAGTGTGAAGGAAATCCTGAGTTCGAGATATCAGAGATTGATAAGAAAGAAAGAGGTACCGATGTGGTATTGCATATTGCCGATGACTCACTGGAGTTCCTGGAGGAAAGCCGGATCCTCGGGTTGCTGAAAAAGTATTGTAAATTCCTTCCCGTTGAGATTGAATTCGGTACCGAAACCGAATACAATACCGAGAAGGATGAAAAGGGCGAAGACAAAGAGGTGAAAACCGAAAAGCCCCGTATCATCAACAATACAAAACCTGCCTGGACCCTTAAGCCCGCAGACCTGAAAGAAGATGATTATAAAAGTTTCTATCGCGAGCTCTATCCAATGACTTTCGAAGAGCCTCTTTTCAATATCCATTTAAATGTAGATTATCCCTTTACCCTTACAGGGATCCTCTATTTCCCAAAAGTAAAGCATAACTTCGAGGTTCAGCGCGATAAGATCCAGCTCTATTGCAATCAGGTGTTTGTTACCGATTCGGTAGAAGGGATCGTGCCTGACTTTTTGACACTGCTTCATGGCGTGCTGGATTCTCCTGATATCCCCCTGAATGTTTCCAGGTCATTCCTGCAAAGCGATGGCAATGTGAAAAAGATCAGCGGGCACATCACCAAAAAAGTAGCAGATAAACTCGAAGAGCTCTTCAAGGCCAATCGCGAAGACTTTGAAAAGAAATGGGATGACATTAAGGTATTCATTCAGTATGGAATGATCAGCGAAGAAAAATTCAAAGAAAGGGCCCGTAAGTTCTGTTTGCTGAAAAATGTAGACGGTAAGTATTTCACTTTCGAAGAATACGCCAATCACATCAAAACCCAGCAAACGGATAAGGACAATAAGGTTATTCATATTTATTCAACCCAGAAAGAAGAGCAGCATAGCTTTATTGAAGCAGCAAAAGAAAGAGGATATGATGTGCTTCTGATGGAAACCCCCATTGACCCCCATTTTATAAACATGCTGGAGTCAACACTTGAGAATGTAAGTTTTGTAAGGGTGGATGCTGATGTGGTGGAAAAACTCATTAAGAAAGAAGATGAACTCCCCTCCAAGCTTACCGAAGATCAGAAGAATAAATTAAAGGAGCTGATTGAGAAGCAAATGGAAGATAAAGGTTTCCAGGTAACGTTTGAAAATCTGAGCGAAGGAGACCAGCCCATGATCATTACCCAGCCCGAGTTTATGAGGCGAATGAAAGATATGTCGGCCCTTGGCGGTGGTATGGGATATATGGGCAGCATGCCTGATACTTACAACCTGGTTGTAAACGCGAACCACCCGGTGATAGGGCGCATAAGTGATGATCAGGACGAAGAGGCAAAAGGACGGTTGATCAGCCAGCTGGTCGATCTGGCAATGTTATCCAAGAACCTGCTTAAGGGAGAGAAGCTTACTTCTTTCATCAAACGCAGTGTTGAACTGATATAAACAGGTTTTTATTCACCGGATATGGCACTCCCTTGCTGATTGCCATATCCGGTTTGTTTCTGCAAAATAAAGTCATTTGGTTTTAATTATATAAAAAAATGGATACAAGCAAAATCAGCAAAAAATGGATTACCATCGGTATTCTTGTCCTGGTGGTACTGATCATCTATTCCAGTATCAGGGGAAGCTACAATACCCTGGTAACCCTGGAAGAAGCCGTTGAAGGTCAATGGGCACAGGTAGAAAATGTTTACCAGCGCCGTGCCGACCTGATACCCAACCTGGTAAATGTGGTGAGAGGCTTTGCTGCTCATGAACGTGAAACCCTTGAAGGGGTTGTAGAAGCAAGGTCAAGGGCAACTTCTGTAAATATTGATCCTACCAATCTCACCCCTGAGGCTCTGCAGCAGTTTGATCAGGCACAGCAAGGGCTTTCCTCTGCTCTTTCACGGCTTATGGTTGTTGTGGAAAGATATCCTGACATTAAAGCCAATCAAAATTTCCTGGAACTGCAAACCCAGCTGGAAGGCACAGAAAACCGCATTGCCAACGAGCGCCGTATTTTTATTGAGCTAACACGGGATTATAATACCAGTATCCGTCGTTTCCCAAGGAATATTTATGCATCCATGTTTGGTTTTGAAAGAAAACCTACTTTCGAAGCAAGACCAGGATCTGAGTTGCCACCAGTTATAGAATTTTAGGATTATGGGAAAAACAGCGTCAGATTTCTTTACCCTGCAGCAAAAAGAAGCCATAAAGAAAGCAGTGCAGGATGCCGAACTGGAAACTTCCGGTGAGATAAGAGTTCACATAGAAAATAAATGCGATGGCGATGTCCTTGACCGCGCAGCTACAGTATTTGATAAACTGGGCATGATCAATACTGAACTGCGTAATGGTGTGTTGTTTTACCTCGCAGTGAAAAGCCAGAAGTTTGCCATTCTTGGCGATCTGGGGATCAATGCCAAAGTACCCCAGGGTTTCTGGGAATCTACAAAAAACCTAATGCTTGAGCATTTTAAGAAAGGAGCGTTCACCGAAGGGTTGGTGGAAGGAATAACCCTGGCCGGAAAAGAGCTGAAAGCCTGGTTCCCTTACCAGACTGACGATGTAAACGAACTGCCCGATGATATCTCATTCGGCAAGGACTAATGCTACCAGGGTTTTAAAAAAGGCTGATTCTCTATTAATGGACTGTTCTCCAAATCAATTACCATCTTAAAAATTTCTGCCATGACAGGTCAAATTTTCAGGTTAATATTGCCTTGGTTAAGGTCAATTCTGGCACTTACATTTTTATTTAATATTCTTGTGGTTCAAGCATTGCCGCCAAAACCATCTCCGGCCCGGTTGGTAAATGATTTTGAGAGTTTACTCACTTCATCGCAAGCAGCAGCACTGGAGAATAAGTTAAGTGAATACGATCGTACTCATCAAACACAGATTGCCGTAGTTATTACCAACAATCTTCATGGACTTGAGATTGCCGACTTTTCTACACGCCTGGGTTCAGAGTGGGGGATAGGTAGGGCAGGTTTTGAAAACGGGGTTGTTATTTCAATAGTACCTGAAAAGCGCGACGTATTTATTGCTGTGGGGTATGGACTGGAAGGGGTAATCCCTGATATTACTGCAAGAAGAATTGTGGAGAATGAGATCTTGCCCGCTTTTCGCCAGGGAAATTACTATCAGGGGATTGATAATGCGGTAAATGTACTCATGCAACTGGCCTCAGGCGAGTTTCCTGCCAGTGAGTATGCTGCCAGGCAGGAAGAAGCCCCTGCAGGTGCAATCCTGGTACCCTTTATCATGGTAATCTTATTGGTAGTATTTTTTTCGCGCAGAAGGCGGCACTATTCCAGTCCCGGCAAGAGCATCCCCTTTTGGACACTGTTCTGGCTCTTGAGCCATGGTAGCCGCGGAAGCAGAGGCTCTTATGGCAATTTCAGTTCCGGACGCGGTAGCTTTGGGCCAGGCAGAGGAAGTTTTGGTGGTGGTCGTGGCGGTAGTTCCTTCGGGGGATTTGGTGGTGGCCGATTTGGTGGTGGCGGGGCAGGTGGGTCCTGGTAATT
>SLIL01000104.1 GCA_007135645.1 Bacteroidales bacterium | reverse complement strand
TGACCTTCAGGTTGCAAAAATGAAAACAGATGGCACTGATTATTCTGTAATAATTTCTGCAGACCAACCTTTAGGTCAGGCTTGCCATAAGAGCACAATCGAATGGACTGATGAAGGAATGTATTTAGGTGTGAGTCCTCAATGGGCTGCTTTTTCTACAGATCACGACTTATGGTTCAGAGATAATTCAGGTGAGTTTTCACGAATAACTAACACGACAAATATTGGCGAGCGAAACGCCTATATTTCTCCGGATAAATCAACCTTAGTATTTCAGACATTGGATAATCAGGGTAGGCAAGGTTTGAGATATATGCCTGAGACAGGAGGAGAACAAACGGAGATAATTAGCCATTCTGATGTGCAAAGGGTTGAGCCAAATGGTTGGTTGAATGCCAATACTATACTTTACCAGTTTAGGCCCAACGATTCGGATTCAAAATTTGATCTGTATTTGGTAGATAAAAACGGAGAAAACATAAGGAATATAAGCAATGCGCCAAATGTCAATATAATGCATGCAGTCATTGTGAATGCAATGGATTATGATTTAGTGTCCTTGTTTTTACAAGTAAATCCTGAGGATGGAGGAGCCATTATTGGTGCTGGGAAATATGCTGAAGGTACATTAGTTCAGATTGAGGCTGTTAATAGTGCTGGTTTTTCTTTTATAAATTGGTCTGGAGATACCCAGTATATTGCAGACCCAAATTTGCATCTGACAACAGTTGTAATACCTGCCACCGATATAACCCTTACTGCCAATTTTGAAGAAGATGCTTATATGTTATCTCTCATCTCCAACCCCGAAGAAGGCGGCTCTGTCATTGGATCTGGCTCCTATACTCAAGGTGTGTCTGTATCCATAGAAGCAATCGCCAATGAGGGATACCTCTTTGTAAACTGGACCGGGGATACTGAATACCTGGATGATGCGAATAGTTCTTCTGCCACCGTAACAATGCCAGACAACAACATAACCCTTACTGCCAATTTTGAAGAAGATGTTTATGTATTAGCTCTCAACTCCAATCCCGAAGAAGGCGGCTCCGTTATCGGCTCCGGCTCTTATGCGCCCGGGGAAACTGTTTCCATAGAGGCCATTGCCAGCGATGGATATTATTTTGTAAAGTGGACCGGGGATACTGAACACCTGGATGATGCGAATAGTTCTTCTGCCACTGTAACCATACCAGACAACGATATAACCCTTACTGCCAATTTTGAAGAAGAACCTTATGTTTTAACCCTCAACTCCAATCCCGAAGAAGGCGGCTCCGTTAACGGCTCCGGCCCTTATATGCCCGGGGAATCTGTTTCCATAGAGGCCATTGCCAATGAGGGATATCTCTTTGTAAACTGGACAGGTGACACCCAGTTTGTAGATGACCCTGATCAGGAAACAACGACCTTGCTCATGCCTGCAGAGGATGTGTCTCTTACAGCCAATTTTGAGTCCCAAACGTATGAAGAGATTGCTACACTCGCTGAGCTGCGCAGTATGCCTGATGATGGTACCATTTACCTTTACACTGGTGAGGCTGTTATAGTGGCAATGGACAATTTCCGGAATCGCAAATTTATTCAGGATGAAACAGCTGCGATCCTCATTGATGACGAACCAGGTGTTATTACTACAAACTATGATCTTTATGATGTAATTACCAATGTGAAAGGGAGTATAAATATTTGGACCAACCTGGTAAGGTTTCAGCCTGTTGAAAATACTTCGGCCTCCACAGTTAATACCCCGGTTGAACCCTATGTGTTTTTACTTGATGAGGTCACCTCAGAGGATCAGGCAAAACTGGTCAGGTTTATGGATGTAAGCTTTTCAAACATCTCAGGAGGGCAGTCGTTTGCCAATGGCACCAGCTACACCATTACTGACGGGATCAATGAGTTTGTCCTACGCACAGATTTCTGGAATGCAGACTATATTGGAACAGTTATTCCCACCGATCTTTTGCATATTACAGGGGTAATTATTCAGCATCATGATCATTTACAGGTTGTGCCAAGGTTTGAGGCCGATTTTTATGTGCAGGAAGTTGAGAAGTACAACCTGGTTCTTGGAAGAGATCCAGTTCAGGGAGGAGTGGTTTCAGGGGGCGGGCAATATGCTCATGGCGAAGGAGCAAATGTGTCTGCAATTGCAAATAGTGGATATAAATTTATAAGCTGGAGTGATCATTTTGGCAATCACGTGAGTAGTGAATCCGACTTTGAATATGTGATGCCTGCTCATGATGTAAACCTTACCGCCCATTTTCAATTAACCACAGGTTTGGTTGATGGGATTGCTTCCAAACTAACTATTTTTCCAAATCCTTTTGAGAATTCAATCACCATTCAGAATGTTGCTGAAATAAGAACTATTAAGCTTACGGATATGCTGGGCCAGACCATTGTTTTAGAAGAACCGGCTGGAGTGTCTGAAATCAAAATTGATACAACCACATTGCTGCCCGGAATCTATATGCTGATATTCGAAGACAGTAGCGGATTAACATTTACCCATAAACTAATCCGTAAGTAATAAGAATAAAAAAGTCCCCGGTTTAAAATGCCGGGGACTTTTATTAGTTAGCAGTTCTTTTTTATGGGTGTACGTAGGATTTTTGGGAGGGTTTTAATATAGTTGTTTTGATTTGCAATAGATCTATCTTTAACATTATTAGCAAGGTTTTTTTGCTTCGTTGCTTAAATATGTTAGCTCATGATTAAAAGCGGGCAATTTAATAAATAAACTGAAAACTATTGTTTGTTAAAAAAGAGTTTTCTATTTTTAGCCAATTTCAAACAGAATATTAAGTACGATGTAAGAATTATCAGATTTATTTGCGGTGATTATAGTTTTAAAACAAATTCTGATGA
>SLIL01000082.1 GCA_007135645.1 Bacteroidales bacterium | reverse complement strand
GCCATTGACCATAACCGAAATAAAGAGATCCGTTTTTTTCACCCCCGCCTTCTTGAGTTCATCAATGGAAGTAACATCGCCGTAATAGACCATTACATCCAGATTCTGACCGGCCGAAGGGGAATATCCTTCAGGAAAAAAAATGGTTATATCATGATTTTCATCATAAAGCAAGCGGGCCAGATGCAAAACAATATCACCGTCCCCTGCTATCAGAATATTCATATCAAAAATATTAAAACAAAAATGCCCGGATTGTGAACATAAAAGACTTCAATAGCTTAAAACCACTCTACCGTTATACGGAACACCAGACCATCAACTAAAAGCAGTGTCTTCTATACATGACCACAATTCATCAGCCTGCAAAGATACATGCCTTTTGATAATTACCCATAGAATTCGGTCTAAATATTTGATTAGCCAGCTAAAGACATCTATACCATCAAACTATTGCAAATAATGTGGATGTTTTTTCCAAAATCAGATTTATTATTTTAATTTTGACGAGCTACGAAGTTTAAACTGTCACTAAGTTCTTGTTCTGAAAAAAAAGCCTTCACTCTTGCTCTGCCAAAGGCTGTAATACCGCTAAAATAACCAAGCCTGCTGCTTACGTTGGTTTAATAAGTAGAAAATAAATTGACTTGAAATTCGCTATGCTTCTGATCCCGATTTTCAATAACATCAGTCTGCTGGTCACGCTATCGGTGGCATACATACTTGTGATCAGATATTTTGATCAATCATCAAGATGGATTCAGTTTTTCAGCGGGTTGCTCTTTGGGGGATTTATCATCCTGGGAATATTCAATGCGGTAGAACTCATGCCCGGATTGATCTTCGACGGGCGTTCCATCATCCTGGCCGTTGCAGGCTTGTTTGGGGGCCCCATAACGGCAATAGTCGCAGCCATTATGGCTCTTGCATACAGGATACACATTGGTGGGCCGGGAATGATCATGGGTGTATTGGTAATAATTGAAGCAACAACTCTTGGTATAATTTTTCGCTATCTGATTCAACGAACCAGTAAGCTATCCCCATTTGTTTACTATGGGTTGCTGGGTTTCATGGTACACCTGATTATGCTGATCCTGCTTGTTGCAGTGCCAGGTGAAGTAAGGGAAGATTTATTCAAAACGCTGGCATTTCCTGTTCTGATCCTTTATCCTTTGGGCACATTCCTGATCTGCTCTTTGTTTCATGCACAAAAACACTATCTGCACACGGTAAAAAAATTATCGGAGAGTGAAGAGCGGTTTCGTCAGCTGTTTTTCGAAAGCCAGATGGTTCTTCTGGTGATTGACCCTGAAAGTGGTTATTTACAGGATGCCAATAAGACGGCTGAAACGTTTTACAACTACAGCCGCAACCAGTTGCTTTCCATGAAGATCTCTCAGATCAATATGTACAAGGAAGATGAACTTAAACAAAAAATGGGCCTGGCACTTGAGAAGAAGCAAAAAAACTTCAGGATGCAGCACAGAGTAGCATCAGGCGAGGTCAGGGATGTGGAGGTATTTGCGGGGCCGGTAAATTTTGGTGGAAAAACCTACCTGTACTCCATTGTAAATGATATTACGGAAAATCTGCAGGCTATAAACAAGCTCAAGGAGAGCGATCTAAGTTACCGTAGCCTTTTTAATGCCGTTAATGACGCTATTTATATCCAGGATCGGGAAGGGAAATTCCTTGATATCAATAATGGAGCAATGAAAATGTACGGTTATAAGCGGGAAGATTTTATTGGAAATACCCCCGAATTTCTCAGTGCACCGGGAATGAATGATCTTGACCGGCTGAAAGTAAACTTGGAAAAAGCATTTGAAGGCAAAGAACCCGGTTTTGAATTCTGGGGCATCAAAAAAGACGGGACGGTGTTTCCAAAATATGTCAGAATGTTTAAGACTCAGTATTTCGGACAGGATGTAGTGCTTGTTTTAGCCAATGACATTACCGAACGTAAAATGGCTCAAAAGGCGCTTGAGGAATCCCGTTTTAACCTCAGTGCATTGATTAATGTAAGTGAAGATGTTTTGCTCCTTCTTGACAATGAGGGAAAGATCTTATTGTTCAATAAAGCATTTACCAGCTACTACCAAAAGGAAAAAAATCCGGAAGGAAAAAACCTTTTTGAACTGCTTCCCAAAGATATTTCCAGCCAAAGGAAAAAATACTTCCAGAACATTCTGGAAACCAGGAAATCCATCTCTTTTGAAGACTGCAATTTTGATAAAGACTGGTGGATCACCTACTACCCTATCCTTGACAAGCAAGCCAATGTAAGCAGGGTAGCAGTTTATGCCCGCGACATCACCACTCAGCGCAAGCTGCTCAACCTTCAGAAAAACCTGCAGGTGGCTGAGAACTCGGCACAATTGAAGCAGCAATTCCTGTCTAATATGAGCCACGAAATGCGCACCCCTATGAACGGGATCATAGGTATGACAAAGTTGATGTGGAATACCCCATTAACCGCTCAACAAAAAGATTTCCTGCATACCATCGAAGAATCATCAAAGTCGTTACTCTCACTTATCAACGATGTCCTTGATCTGGCAAGGTTTGAATCAGGCAAGATGCCAGCTTACCCTGAACAGGTAATGCTGGATGACATTAAAGATAAGATCAATAAACTATTCAGGCAATCCGCCCTTAACAAAGGCCTTGAATTCACTGTTATTTTTGACGATACCTTGCCTGAGTTCATCGTTACCGACGAAAGGCGATTGATGCAGGTAATTATCAACCTTGTGGGAAATGCCATCAAATTTACCCCTTCAGGGAAAATAACGGTTAGTTGCAAACCAGAAAAGAACAAAGGAAAAAAACACATTATCAGGTTTACGGTTGAAGATACCGGAATAGGGGTCAGTAAAGAATTCATATCATCTATTTTTGATGAATTTGCCCAATTGGATAACTCCAAAACCAGAAACTATGATGGCTCAGGCCTTGGATTGGCTATCAGCAAAAAGATTATTGAAATGCTGGGAGGAGAGATCGGGGTTACATCCACCGAAGGCAAAGGAAGCAAATTCTGGTTTACCCTTAAGATGGGTAATATAAAAAAAGGAACTATCAGAAGAGAAAAACCAACTCAGGTTCAACACTTTGAAAACCTTCACCTGCGTATTCTCCTGGTTGAAGACAAGATCATCAACAGGAAAGTGGCCGAACTGATCCTTAAAAATATGGGATGCGAGGTAGAAATAGCCGAAAATGGGCTGGAGGGGGTAAAAAAGGTCAGTGAGAATGACTATGATGTGGTTTTAATGGATATTCAAATGCCCGTAATGGACGGCATAAGTGCTGTTAAGATGATCAGAAGTTCAGGTATTAAACAACCTTATATAATTGGCTTAAGTGCCGAAGCAATGGAAGGGGATGCAGAAAAATACATTGCCGAAGGCATGGATGATTACCTCACCAAACCCCTGATCCCGGTTTTGCTATACGAAAAACTACTTCCCATTAAGAATGGTAAAAACTCCTGAGAGATTTTCACGAACTGAAAATTGCATTAAAAGCTAAAAATCGAGCTCGATATGCAACCCCATAAGAAAGTGAAAATGCTTTCCTGTATGAGCCAGCTCCATGGCCGGACCCAACGAGAAACTCCCCATATCAAAACCATAAGAAGTGGAAATATTTATACAATAATAGTGTGTATCACCTTCAAACATAACCCCGGGACCTAATCCGACATCCCAGCCTTTAAGTGGCGAATAGCCCATATACAAAGCCAGGCCTATATGACGCTCTTCTCCAAAGATCATTTCAATACTGCTCCCGGAATTCAAAAGAATTTTGCCCAGCATGAAATGATAGGCATACTCCAGATGCACTCCGGGATCAACCACTTTATCATCACTGAGATAAACAGCCCCTGCGGCCAAAGCAATACTATGGCGATGCTCCGGCTGCGAATAACAATAGTGCCCAAAAAACAATATAACCAGCAAACAAATCAACCCTGATTTCTTCATAAGCTCTGTAATTTTTGATGCTGTAATTTTTGACAATGAGAACCCCTTAAGGTTTAACACCGTGTTAAAATATTTTACAAAACACATACATCTTGCTTAACCTGCAAAAAACCCCTGTTGCAAAAGAATTTGCAGCAGGGGTGTGTTATGCAAAAGTCATTGCGGGAACAATTTGTTGAAGATCAATTTGTAAGCTGATTTTGACTATCAGTAAGGATTACCCTGTTGAGTTTAAGTTTCCCTGTAAGGGGCATATACTCATAGGTCAGCATTGACCCATTTGCAGAGGGCAG
This sequence comes from Bacteroidales bacterium, assembly GCA_007135645.1. Classification (GTDB taxonomy): domain Bacteria; phylum Bacteroidota; class Bacteroidia; order Bacteroidales; family UBA7960; genus SKVR01. The sequence goes on along the minus strand of SLIL01000082.1, from coordinate 7,009 downwards.
CAGGCCTCTCCAGTAGGCTTCGGAATCATCAAAGCTACGTGTATTCAGCTCAGACAAGATAAAACCAAAGCCAGACTGGTTGGCACACAGGTCGATGATCTGGTAATAACTGATTATTGCCGGCGTTGCATGTCTTAGTTCGGTTTTTACAGCATTGAAATTCTTATTGAGGTCCATAAAATAGGCATAGTGTGTTTTTGCTTCGTAGCTTACAAAAGCCAGGTTAAATGAATCATCTGTTACCTGGTGGAACCGGTAGGTAAATGCACCTGCTTCTTTCATTGCCCTTGCCCTTCTGAGTGGGCCCTGCCCGGCGTTATGTGCCAGGGATTCCGAACCACCAGAAAATTCTGAATCCAGCTTAAGCACCATATGGGGCCTTTCAATGCGCTCAGTATATTGAAGACCACCAGCCTGATCAAATCCAAAAAGCATGAAATCGAGCATCCTGATACGATGGTATTGTTCTTTACGTCCGCGGCTATCTTCCCTGCGCACTTCGCCGGAATACCTGTAAAGCTCGGCAACAGCAGTTATTGAGCCGTCATTATTGAGTTCCAGGGCATGTACATACACATCGGGCATTACTTTAAAGAACCAGTCAGGTACAGGGGTGCGCAAGGTTTTGCGAAGTTCTCTCCAGGGATAAAGCTCCATTGCGTCGGTGGTACCATCAGGGCCTACATTCAGGAAAAACATTCCCCTGGTATTTTTGCCCCTGATCCTGCTTCCGTTAAAGTAAGTTCCTGCCATAGCAATATTACCGTTTTCCATGGGTAAGAACGCTGTTGGAAAATAACTGTGATCGCCATCGCCAAGCTCCATGGTATAAGAATGTTCGTTTTCGGACAAATCGATGGAGTGCAAACGGGCGTTTAAGGTTCTTCCCATACGTTCAGTTGCTTCAAGGATAAAGAGCTTATCATTACTGGCCACAAGATCGTAAACATGGGCAGTTCCTTTGTTTGCGGCAAATTCTATGCTCCACAATGTATTCAACTGCCCATCTACCTGTTCAACTGAGTAGCCTGCATTTCGGCCCCTTCCTGTGGTCTGAACAATGACAAAACCCTGTTGGGGATGGTTAAAAACTCCTGGAAAAAACCGGTCTCCACGGCGAAGCATAGGCGTATCAGTGCGTGTGGTACGAGCCACTTCAAAACCTTGTTTGTCAAGAACAACGTAGGTTATTGATTGTGAAAAGGCATTGACAATAAAGCTCAGCAAAATATGCTCCCCGTTATAGGTCATACCTGTGAAGAATGAATATCTGGGAGCTTCTATGGTACCTGTTCTTACTTCATCGAGCCTGTTATCGATTAGTTGAAAGTTCCAGTTACCTTCCGATGCAGTATGCAAAACCATATAGGCATCACTTTCTCCCTGAACGCTGCTTAGTGCATGCACTCCCGCAAAACGAAGAGGGGAGATCTCCAGTTCGAGGCTTTGGCTATTTACGTTGGTGTGAAATACAGCTACCATAGCTGCCATAAACAGCAGATAAAGAAAAACAGGCCTTCTGTTTCCGCAATTTTTTGATGTTGATTTGTTTGTGTTCATTTCTTTATGTATAAAAGTTAGTACTATTTAATTATGATCGCCATAAGACCGATTCGTATTTGAACTGGTTTCCGTTACTAACCAGTCAAACAGGCACAAACAAACCAAAGACCAAATGCTTTATAATACTGTTTTTCAATTCATTATGAAATATTTTTTCTATTGATCGATCAGCACAACCATTCACAAATAGTCCGATATCGGACACTGCCCGGCGCAGGATAGCTTTTTAGTCTATTTCCGTTCCCATGCTGATTCCATGACAAACTGGCCCCCATCTGCTTTTTGTATGGTGGCATACCAATGGTAGGTTTTGGGCCAGTTTTTAAACATTCCGCTCACGGTATACATAAAACGAAGCGAGAATTTACTGACCCTGGGTTTCCAGCCTCCGCAGGGAGTTAAATGAATCCTGATCTCACCGTCTTCCTCCACCAGTGAATAGGTACCTTTTATTTTGCCAGTAGAACGATCCCCTTCTATAACAAAATTCCCCTTAAAAGAATCACCCGGCATCACCTGTGCAATATTGGGGAAACCAGGAGAGAAAACCATATCAAGTTGATGTTCATTATAATGAGCAGTGATACTTTCAATGTAATATCTGCCATTGTGGTTCTTTAGGTTGAAATTATTGCCGGTTCTTTTAAAAGTCAACTCACCTGACGCTTGCAGTTCATTCAAAGGGCCATTATGGGCCGGATTAAGTGTGGCAATGAGAGGATCGGGGCTGTAGCGGGCAAAATACATTCGCTGACGGTCCATGGGCATAGGCAATTTATCGCTTGCATGATGGTGGCCATTTATTAAGACTTCTATCTGGGTGTCCTTTCGTCTGACAAAATAAAAATCGTGCAGAAATATCATGGGCATGGCAGATGGATTTTCTGCTGCATGGCCCATAGGTGCCAGCAAGCCAAAGGGTTTTCTTCTTCGGGTGCTTTGCTCATGGATACGAACCTCAATCTCCCTGTTGTATATATCAACGAAACTAAACCAGGATTGTACTCCATTTTCCTCAACCCTGAAATAGGCACCATGCAGAGGCCTTTCTACCATTGCGGCCAGTCCTTTTCCCACAATATCATATTTTGAAGGATCGGGCTTTAAGCCGGGTTGATGATACACATCCACGTATCCGTCAACCCTCCAGGCTATCACCAGCATACCATTGCCGTTAATGGGATCATCAAATACCTGGGGCTCAAACCCTATATAAACAGAATCCGGATCATTTTCAATATTGATAAGCAAAAGCCCTTCCATGGGATCGATATCAATGTGAAACGGGTTGATCACAGTCATACCAGCACCACAAGTATTATTTCCTGCATTGGCATTTATTTGCAGGGAAAACCAAAAAAGGAACATGGTTTTTAAAGCAATAGATCGAAACATAACAAAATGAGATTTAATTATTGAACTATGTGATTTGAGTGCAAAGGAATTTATAAATTCACAATCCAAAGTCTCACTTGCTGTTGTAAGGGGTATCAGAAAAATTAAAACGGGTATCAAAAGAAGGAGATGGGGGTATCACTTTCCGGCAACAGCCTCACATACATCCTGTTACGAAAGGCAAAAATAATTATCTGTCAGACGTTATTTGAATAAATTATAGAGAAAAGGCTATTGTCTTTGCGAAACCCTTTGGTTGTTTGTTTCTCTGACATCTACCTGTCGCATATTCCGATAGGTGAAAATGTAAACAAAGTGGTTTTCCCAGCCGCCCTCTTCGCCAAAGGGCCTTTTGAACAAGAGCGGGTTGGATGAAGGGCGTGTTTGATTAATATTCGCCATACAGCGGGGAAATTCGGTACCATACTGCATCAGTGCTGTGAAGAAGAACATACCTGTCTGAACGGCCCTGAACCCCAACTGTCCGGGCTCCACATGATTGTATCTTTTGTATTGCCTGATAAAATCGATGGTGTGTCTGTGGTCGTAATTAACAAAAAAATCGGTAAACAAATGTACCCTCAGATTGTGCATGTAATTAACATCAACCGAACGGTACTCTCTCCACTGGGGCACTCCAAACACCACCATATCAAAAGTATCCCTTAGCTGATTGAGCTGACGGGTATAATTGGTGATCACAGCCTCCCCTCCCATGAGCGAGACAAGAACATTGCGCTTGTTGGTATCCATGAGATTTTTGAGCCCTTCAATTCCATCCCTGGAATACACAATTTCAGGCACCAGATCTCTTCCGGCATAATCCTCAAAACTGATCTGTTGCATGGTGCGCCGCCCATTGCGGTTTTCAAGCAAGGAATCGTTGAGAACAAACACGTTGGTGATCCTTTCTCCCACAAAAACCCCATTTAGATAGTACCCATCGAGCTTGGTCATGTTTATGCTATCCCGGTAAAACTGATACCTGTTTAGGCCATGATTAAGGGTATTCTTGTAATCGGCGATCAGGTTCATAATGCCCGATTGGTTATTATGTACCAGGATGATATTGTCATCGGGATAATGTTCCAGAATATAAGTGGCCATGTCTTTCATCTGGGTGCTTATATCGGGAGTGATCTGAAACATATTGGGGTAACTTCTCAGAAGTTCCCTGTTTTCCCATTGAGGATCTACAATAGGAATATTTCGATCGCGGGCAAAATTGGCTATAATGGGAAACACATTGGAGAAGAAAGGCCCGATAATAAGGTCCATTTCTCCAAGGTTGGAATCCCAAATGAGCGATCTGGCTTTTATTTCCGATTCGCAAACATCATATACCTGCAGCCTTATATCCGCCCCTCGGGCCCTTACCGAATCCAACGCAATGACAAGCCCTTCATAGTATTCCAGAAATGCGAGAGATTTCTCTTTTTGCTGTTGGGTAACTTCCTCTTCATCTTGAAAGTTTTCAAGGTAAAGAGGGATCAGCAAAGCTACATTGTAATGGCTCTTTAACCGGGGATTTTCGCAATAGGGATCTTCTGCAATGGGTTCTTCAGGGTAAACAGGTGGCAGTTCGGCGGGTGGTTCATAAACAAAAGGTGGTTGAACCACTTTTCCGGTTTCAACGGGGATCTTTAAAGTTTGTCCTGCCTGAAGGCCTGATTTCTTTAACTGAGGATTCAAACGCTCAAGGTCTTCGATTGTAACTCCATATTCACGGGAAATAGAGAACAAGGTCTGTTGCGGTGGAACAAGGTATTCAATGTACTCCTGACTTACATCACGATAACGGGGTATTTTTAAAACCATATTGGTCCTCAGGCCGGTTCTTACCTCGGGATTATGTTCAAGAAGCTCACTTTCACTGATATTGTACTGCCGTGAAATTCCATATATGGTCTCACGACGCTGCACACGGTGCTCAGTAAAAGTCAGTTCCCTAACGGTGGTGGTGCGGGGTTCTCCTGTGGGAGCTTGTTTTTTTACAGGGATTCTGATAATCTGGTCAAAACGCAGCTCCCCCTCCTGCAGCTCAGGATTTTCGGCAATGATATCTTCCACGCTCACGCCGTAGGCTCTTGCAATGGAAAAAAGCGTTTGCCCCCGCAAAACTGCATGAAAGAAATACTCTCTTCCATCCACGATTTCTATGGTGGTTGAACGGTTTACTATAACCGGAGAGTCCTGGGACTGAACAGAATTCAAACCCAGAAGAAAAATCAGAATTACAAAGCAGTATATGTTTCTTACCATTTGTTCATCATTTGTATTGTCAGTTTTTACAAGGACAAAACCTTAACCTTTACGGAAAACCATGCATTATTATTGCCCACGGGGAAAATTATTCCCATTCGATGGTTGCGGGAGGTTTGGAACTGATATCGTAAACAACCCTGTTTATCCCTCGTACTTTGTTGATAATATCGTTGCTGACTTTTGCCAGATATTCATAGGGCAGGTGCGACCAGTCAGCCGTCATACCGTCGGTTGAACCAACCGCTCTAAGTGCCACAGCATTTTCGTAAGTCCGCTCATCGCCCATCACCCCAACACTCTGCACCGGCAGCAAAATAGCTGCTGCCTGCCATACCTGGTCATACAGGTGCCAGTCTTTCAATCCTTTGATAAATATATGATCCACTTCCTGAAGGATACGCACTTTTTCTGCTGTTACTTCACCCAGGATGCGAATTCCAAGCCCCGGCCCGGGAAAGGGGTGCCTGTTGAGCAAAGCAGGGCTGATACCCAGGCTTTTCCCTACTCTTCTTACTTCATCCTTAAACAAGCTGTTGAGGGGCTCCACCACTTTCAGCTTCATAAAATCGGGCAGCCCACCTACATTATGATGTGATTTTATGGTTGCTGATGGTCCGTTTACTGAAACTGATTCTATAACATCGGGATAAATGGTGCCCTGCCCAAGCCATTTTACATCTTTGATCTGATGGGCTTCATCATCAAAAACTTCAATGAATACCCTTCCAATGATCTTTCGCTTTTCCTCGGGTTCAGAAACACCTTTCAGTGCATCCAGGAACCGATCGGCCGCCCTTACTCCTTTCACGTTCAGACCCATATGTTCATAGGAGGCCAGCACATCTTCGAATTCATTTTTGCGCAACAATCCGTTGTCCACGAAAATACAGTGCAATTGTTGTCCGATGGCCTGGTGCAGCAATACCCCGGCAACGGTTGAATCCACACCACCGGATAGTCCCAGTACCACTTTGTCTTTGCCGATCTTTTCCCTTAGCGCATCAACCGAAGCCTGTACAAAGGACGCTGCAGTCCAGCTTTGCGGGCACTTACAGATATCCACCACAAAATTCTTGATGAGGGCAAGCCCATCGGTTGAATGATACACTTCGGGGTGAAACTGCAAACCATAAGTGGGTGTCTGGGTATCTTTAAAGGCCGCCATTTCCACATCATGCGAGCTGGCAATCAACCGGTAGGAATCAGGTATACGGGTGATAGTATCGGCATGCGACATCCACACCTGTGAATTATCCCCTATACTATCCATGAGCAATTCCTGTTTATCCATATAAGCCAGATTTGCCCTGCCGTATTCGCGTGTTGCCGATGCTTCAACTGCCCCTCCTTTTTTCAGGGCCAGGTATTGTGCACCATAACAGATTCCCAGTACAGGCAGCTTGCCGTAAAAAAGATCAAGGTCTATTTCCGGGGCATTCTTATCGCGAACACTGGATGGGCTTCCCGACAGAATAACACCTTTTATTCCCTCCATTGACGAAGGCACATGATGGTAGGGATGTATCTCGCAATACACGTTAAGCTCCCTTACACGACGGGCTATCAGCTGAGTATACTGCGACCCGAAATCCAAAATCAATATCATTTCCTGCATGATGCAAAGATAAAAATTAAGGATTGTTTTTTGAGAAGAATTATTTATTGCCTGCAAGAAAACGCCAATTGCGGCGTTGGGCTTGCCTTCAAAACAATGTCATCCCGAATTTACTTCGGGACTCCTGTTTTTCAGTCTTCGCCCGCCTTGCACTTGACGCTTTCTTATCAG
>SLIL01000186.1 GCA_007135645.1 Bacteroidales bacterium | reverse complement strand
GGCATTTCGCAAACAAGGATTTGTAAATGAACTATACCACGTAAAGGATGGAGAGCAGGCTCTGGATTTCATTTTTTGCCGGGGCAAGTATGAAAATAGAAAAAACGGTAGGCAGGTAAAAGTCATCCTGCTGGATCTTAAATTGCCCAAAGTGCATGGCCTTGAGGTTTTGAAGGAGATCAAGAGCAATCCTGAAACCGCCAAAATCCCGGTGGTGATCGTTAGTTCTTCAAAGGAAGACCCGGATATTGAAAAAGCCTATGAGCTGGGTGCCAACAGCTACGTAGTGAAGCCCGTTGAATTTGATGACTTTATGAAATCATTGCAAAATACCGGTATGTACTGGTTGCTGGTGAACCATGTTCCGGATAAATGAAATGATTTGCAGGGAATGAGTTTGATGCCATGCTCAGCAGGGTATTTTAATTGCAACCGCAGCCCTTAACCCTTCAAGCGGTCGCAGACCCTTGAAGTGGTTTTTTTGGTTACTTCCTTTTTCTACAACCGCTCAAAGGGTTTTCAACCGCTTTGAGGGCTTGGGTTTGGTGCTTCTTCTTCCTGGAAACCCTTTAAGCGGTCGCAGACCCTTGAAGTGGTTGAAGAAAAGGGTTTTTAACCGCTTTGAGGGTTTTGGGGTTGTGAAAACAGCTTTTCGATCAAACCCTCAAAATCCCCTTTCTTTACCGGTTTGGTAAGGTATTCGTCCATGCCCAGGGCCATGTACTTTTCGCGGTCGCCCTCGAAGGCGTTGGCGCTCAGGCCTATGATAGGGGGGAGGTTATCGTATGTTTCTTTTAGCTTTTGTGTGGCCGTTACGCCGTCCATCACGGGCATTTGAATGTCCATGAGGATGAGGTCGAAGTGGCCGGGCTGGAATAGTTCAATGGCCTCCTGGCCGTTGTTGGCAATGGTTAGGGAATGCCCCATGGAAGAAAGCATTAGTTTTATCACTTTCTGGTTTACAACCTTATCTTCAGCAAGCAGAATGCGATGTTTTTTCTCTGTTACTGCGGAATCTTTTTTCAGCACAGATAATTGAGGCTTTTGAGCTATAAGGGCAGGAAAGGTAAACCAGAAGGTACTGCCTTTGCCTTCGCTGCTGATCAGGCCGATTTCACCATTCATCATCTGCAGCAATTGCTTGCAAATGGATAGACCCAGGCCGGTGCCATCATGGTTGCGTATGTCCATAGCCTCAATTTGCGAAAAAGGGATAAAAAGTTTCTTTTGCAGATCTTCAGGAATACCCGGGCCCGTATCACTCACCTCTACTTTGATAACGATTTGCCCATTCTCGGGGTTGGAGAAAGCAAGAGAAGATCGAATGCTTATAGTTCCCTGAGAAGTGAATTTCACGGCGTTGGATACCAGGTTATTCAAGACCTGCGACAGGCGAACACTATCGGCCTCAATCCATGCCGGAATTTCAGGGTCTATGGTGCTTTGAAGTTTTACCCCTGTACTTACATTATTTTTGAAAAGTAATAAGGTATTCGCAGGTAAGCTTTTAAATTCAAATATACTTGAGTTAAGTGTTACTTTGCCTGCTTCGATTTTGGAGTAATCCAGTACCTGGTTGATGACTTCCCTGAGATTTTCGCCCGATTTTTTGATGGTATCCAGGTAATCTCTTTGATCATGAGTCAACGTAGTGTGCTCCATAATCTCAATCATTCCCAGTACCCCGGTGAGGGGGGTGCGGATCTCGTGGCTCATATTGGCCAGGAAGTTTTGCTTGAATTGAGCGGTTTTATTGGCAATTTCAAGCTCCTTACTCACTTCTTCGGCCTTTTTGCGATAGGTGATATCTTCCACCGTACCCTGGTAGTATAAAATGTTCCCTTTTTTATCTCTGAAAGCCCGGGCGCTTTCCGATACAAAAATAGTTGAGCCATTTTTGGTTGTCCATAACGATTCCATGGCACGAACCTCCCCTTTCTCCTCGATTTGCTGTTGAAATGCATTTCTTGAGGTGTTGGTCTCAAAACCTTCATGCGATAAGTTTCGCTTTTCTAATTCATTAAAAGAACTGAAACCCAACATCTTTATCAGGGCGGGATTGGCCATAAGTATTTTTCCATCGGGGGTAGTGCGATAAATTCCTATGGAGGCGTTTTCGAAAAGGCTGCGGAAACGCTCCTCACTTTCGCGCAGAGCTTGCTCGGCAATTTTTTGTTGTGTAATATCGATTGCAATTTCAAACCGAACTTTACGTCCATCGGGCCAGTCAATCAGGCGATCGGTAATGGCGAAATCCTTTTCTATAAAGTGATTGTGAAACTCCCAGTAGTAAGGCTGTTCATTATTACTTTTAATGATGCTGTTGGTGCAAAAACTACAGGGAGCATCCAGGTTGTGAAACTCTTTGTAGCATATTTTACCTACACAATTTTTCTTCAATCGGTCTGTGCAATTTTTGTTTACATAGAGTATCTCGTGGGTTTCAGTATCGGAGATATAGATTACTTCATCAATGCTATTGAATATGGACAGAAGCTGCATTCTCTCCCTGGCAATCTCTTCCCGGGCCTTTTTACTTTCCGTAACATCGATAAAGATTATCACATGTACGCCCCCGGATATGGCAAGCCTGAATTCAATCTGTTTGACACTCCCATTACTGCAATGAACAGGATATTCCAATGGTTTATCAGCACCCCCTTCACTATTTACTTTTTCTGTAAACTCAAGCCACTCCTGCTTCAACTTATTCCTGAAATTTTCATCAGGATAAGCCAGCGAAAACCAATGGTTAACGGTTGGTATATCTTTGATTGTATAACCAAAAATATGGGTGAAGGTGGGGCTTACGTAGGATGGATTCTGGTTTTCATCAGTAATTATAATACCTACAGGCGCCAGCTCTGCAAGCATACGGAAACGCTCCTCGCTCTCGCGCAGGGCCTCATCAGCCTTTCTCCTGTCTGTTATATCCCTTGAATTAAAAAGAATCTGGCGGAGGTTTCCACCTTCATCGTAAATAAACCTTCCAACAGTCTCGAACCAAAGGTAAGACCCATCGGCGCACCTGTTACGGTATTGTATTTTTTTATTGTTTTGGCGCTTTTTTACAAATTCTTCAAATGCGCTTTTAACCATTGGCAGATCATCGGGATGCACATACTCCATCACATTGGTGCCTACAAGTTCATTTGTGTTGTAGCCAAGGATTTTGTGCGATGCACCTGTGAAGGTGTAGTTCCCCTCCAGATCTGTCAGGGCTACAAGGTCAAACATATTGTCGGAGATGCTTTGCAGCAGTTGCTGGCTCTGTCTGTTCCGTTCCTCTGTTTGCTTGCGATCAGAAATATCTCTTGCCACAGCTATTACCACTTTTTTTCCGAAATAATTTCCGGAAGTAAGAGTCACATCTGTGGGGAAAATTGTACCGTCGGCTTTTTTACCCCAGAACTCAAAACGTTGAGGTTCTCCACGGAATGCTTTTTTAATGGTAAACGGTAATTGCTTTAGGTCGTTTTTTCCCTCAGCAGACAGAATGCTGGGCGTTTTACCAACAATATCCTGTTTTTTTAATCCGTAATAATCAAGTGCTGCCTGGTTTACATCAAGGAAAACACCATCCTCGTCCTGGATATAGATGGATTCTGTAACGCTATTGATTATACCCAGGTAGGTTTCTTGAGCCAGGTGTATATCCATATCATCCTGCTTGCGATCAGTAATATTATCATGCGTAACTGAATTTTTCCGGGCCCTGGTTTTCTTCTCTGATGGTTTATATCCGGTGGTTGTGTGTTTCTTTTCCGAAACATCACTGATTGTGCCCACCATGAGGCTAGCTCTTCCTTTTTTATCCCAGGATGCAACCCCTTTTACCAGCACCCAAAGCAAAGAACCATTTTTAAGCTTCATACGGAATTTAATCTTATACTGCTGGATCTTTCCACTCAGGTATTGGGCTAAATTTTCATTGACAAGATCCAGATCTTGCTCATAAATAAATTCAGAAAAGGTGTCGGTCCCATTTTTGAGGTCAAGTGCTTCATCGCCGAGTACCTCTGTCCATCCCCTTGAAAAGATTACTTTATCAGTGGTCAGGTCATGATACCACAATCCGTCATAGGAGCTTTCGAGAATAAAGTCAAAAACAGTTTCATCCGATTGAATAAGCCGGTAAAGCTCTTGTTTCAGGAAGATATCCCCTGATTTTCCTTTTGTATTCCCTTCTTTCATGGTGGCCATTTTTTTTCACTTCGTTTGTGTGCAAGGGGTTATGTGGTTTGGTAATATATGATCCCGAATGTTGATTCTTGTATATGATTCTTCGTATTCCTGATTTTTAATCAGGTTCTAACCACCTCAGTTTTTTCTCTTTCCGCCCGTTTTAACAGTAATCAAATGTAGTAAATTAAACGCAGTTTAATCAAAATTTGTTAAAACCAGGATTCAATGAATGTGTTTGGTACCGGGTTATAAGTTCTGTCAGTAGTTGTTTTTTTGAATGTAATAACCCGTTCCATAAAATGATCTTTTGCAACACAGGTTAAACAGTAAACCTTATCGCATAGTATTTTTCCAGTTAAAACATACAAAGACAAAAAAACACTATTTTCCGTTAAATAAAAACAGGGCTTTACTGTTTTTTTTTCAGTGTTTTACTTAGCTCTACTTTGACAGATGAAGCTATTTTTTTTACCGCGAAGGTTACACTTGAAATCATAACCTGTCAAAGTAGAATTTGAAGATGCAGGACTATTGCATTAAATTGGATGTTTTGGAAATCTGGGGAAATAGTTTAATTCACAAACAGCATTGATGTTCAAGGCCCGAACCACGATTCGGGAATTAATCCCAAATTACCTGGTTTCCCAAACCAGCCACGCTGAAACCAGCCAGTGATTGAGGTAAGGGTCATGTGCTTCCTGTGCTTCGGGAATACTGAATGTGAGGGTATTTTCACCCGGTTCAATGTTTTTAAGTAGAATCACTTCCGGTTCAACCATACTGCCAGGGCACCAGTTGGAGCGCGACAGGTCGCTGGAGGCAATGCGTTCTTCGATCACTTTTGATTGATAGGATCGGGTTTGCGGGTCGAGGTAATAGGCGGTATCCTGCCGCAGCCATACCCCTGAACTGGGATTAAACCTCCTGAAAGAGGCACAATCGTCGCGCCAGGGCAGAAAACGGTAAACCTGCTCGCCGTTTAGGTAAATAATATTCTCTTTTTTAACAAATTCATCTCCGCCCGCATGACCGCCGTGGCCGGTAGTGATGTAGTAAAGCTTTACGTTACGGGCATTTTCAGGGATATAGGCCTGCACCTCAAGGTCTTTGCGTGCAAAAATATCCACATGCCTTTGCCCTCCTACATAGTAAATGGTGTTTAGTAAAGGTAGAACTTCGGTGGGTGTCTTTCCGGCGCATGGGAAAGGACTTTCCTCAATGGTAAGTTCGGCCGAAAAGCGGTAACCTTCGCTGGTCCACGTATCTGCCCAGATGCCAATCCAGAATTCTCCTTCCATCAGGGGCAGCCGGTCGGTAATATCAGCTGTCCAGGTTACCTGCTCTTCCCAGCGGGGAATGTAAACAGGTCTGCGGTTGCGCGTTCTTTCACTGATGGCACCAAAAGGGGTCATAAAGCGCATAAGCTCTACTGCAGGTTTAAAATCACCACTACCCACAATGCCCCTGAAACCTTCTACCTCTTCGCCTGCCTCAGGAAACTCAAATTCACCATTAAATATACTCAGGATGTTCTTTTCCTGGCCCGCCGGGATCAGAAAACAGGAACCGGATTTATCCCAGGGGTCTCCCTCTGAAGAAAATGTGATGGTAAGGGTAGCTCTTGCTTCCCGCTCATAGGCAGGCAATTCAACCTTTCTTAAAATGATTCGGCCATCCTGTATCCTGACTAAATCGTTTAAGGACAGATCTGCCGGAACCTGGTAGGTTTCGGGGCTGAAATGCACGAGTTCATTATCAAATAAAACGATTTGTCGGCTCCCTTTTTCCCGGAAGCTCTGCTGGCATGAGGTAAAAAACAATGGTACCAGGGCAATAATCAGTAGTCTTATCATGTTTAGCTTAATTGTTTTCTTACTTAATCCTTGAGGACACAAAAGTAAATTTATTTTTTTATTTAAGCTAAATCGTTTTAGTAAATCAATTATATTTGCACCAGGTATTGTATAAAACTATGACCAAAAAAGTATCACTAGCCGACATAGCCAAAAGTCTGGGGGTTTCCAAAACCCTTGTTTCCCTCGTGGTAAACGGGAAAGGAGATGCCCATGGAATCAATCCTGATACCCAGGAGCGGGTAAGGGAAAAGATCAGGGAGCTAAACTATGAACCCAATGCGCTGGCCAGGGGTTTTCGCATGGGAAAAACACATACCATTGGTTTGATTGTTTCGGATATCTCCAACCGTTTTTTCTCCAGGATAGCCCGCAATATTGAAGATCATGCCTGGAATCATGGTTACAATGTGGTTATCTGCAGTACCGATGAAAACATAGAAAAGGAAAAGAAGCAGATACAGCTGCTGCGCGACCGTAAAATTGACGGGTTGATCATCTCTACCTCGCAGGAGGATGCCGCGTATTTTAACAAGCTCGCTGATGCCGGCTTACCCCATGTTTTGATCGATCGTGTATTCAGCGACATGAAATCTCCCAATGTATCTGTAGATAACTTTGGTGGTGCGCGCATGGCGGCAAGGCATTTGCTGAGCCAGGGAGTGAAAAAGATTGCGCTGATCGCTATTTCACCGGTTCATATTTCTACCATCGATGAGCGGATCAGGGGTTTTGAGTCTGTATTGAACGAAGCAGGGATAACTATTCCTCCCGAATGGAATATTCAGGCTCCGTTTGAGGAAATTGAAGAGGTGATCAAAGACAATCTCCAGAAATTCTATCAACGGGGAGAGATGCCCGAAGCCATATTTACCCTCAACAACAACCTGACTTCCACAACCCTGAAATATTTAAGAAAACTTTCCATTAGAATTCCCGAAGAGATCGCTCTCATTGGTTTTGATGATGTATTGTATTTTGGTTTTACCCGGCCATCCATTTCGGCAATAGAACAGCCGGTTGACCGCATCAGTGAAGCAGCATTTGAGCTACTGCTCAAACAAATTGACAAGAAATCCATCAAACCCCACGAGCGTTCCGTATTTTTACCTGTAGATATAATCATAAGAGAATCGTCTGTAAAACCTTTAAGATTATGACAAGAAGCAAAACGTTCCCTATTTTTCTGGCTTTTCTGGCCATGGGCTTTGGAGATGTGGTTGGACCACTGGTATCCCTTGTAAAAGACTCCTTTGAAGTATCCAATTTTGTGGCTTCCCTGATGACCACCAGCGGTTTCATCATGTTTGGCGTACTCTCCATACCCCTGGGTGTTTTCCAGGATAAAAAAGGGAAAAAATATATTCTTTCAATGGGTTTGCTCATTGCTTTACTGGGGCTGATTATTCCCATATTGTTCGGAATGTACGGACCTAAAGCGGTGATAGAGCCGGGTTCGCATACCAAGCTATACGCGCTGTTTGTTTCCATTTTTATGCTTGGTGCAGGGGCAACCACCCTTCAGGTTGCCGGAAACCCTATCATGCGCGATGTTTCTGCCGACGGTCAATATTCCAGCAATCTTTCTCTTGGGCAAGCCATTAAAGCAGTGGGTTCATCCCTGGGATTCCTGGTCCCTCCCGCGGTAGCCATATGGTTTGGTCTTGACTGGACCATTTTGTTTCCCATGTTTGCTGTAATTATTCTTATTACCATCGTTTGGGTAAGTTCACTGAATATCCAGGAAAAGATCAGTATTGGCAATAAGCCGGCCACCCTGGCTTCCAGTTTCAAATTGCTGGGCAACCCGTTTGTTTTCCTGATGGTATTTGGAATCTTTCTTTATGTGGGAGCTGAAGTTTCCATGAGTGCACAGATTCCCATTCTTATGGCCAGGGTATATGGCATAAGCGACTTTGGATTGTGGCTGGCCTGGGGCTTGTTTTTCCTGCCCATTTTTCTTGGTAGATTGGCTGGTGCCATCCTGCTGCGCAAATTTAAAGCAGGCAAGTTTTTGATATTTAGTGTATTCCTTTCAGCATTGGGCATGGTGATGTTGTTCTTTGGCAGCCAGGCGGTTGCATTTACCGGGATTGTGCTCATCGGACTGGGATTTGCCAATATTTTCCCGTTGATCTTTTCCATTACCGTAGATGCCATGCCTGAGCGTACCAATGAATTGTCGGGACTGATGATCACGGCCATTGTTGGCGGGGCACTCATACCGCCCATAACAGGTGCAGTAGCAGATATCAATGTGCAACTGGGCTTCCTGGTACCTGCCGCATGTATCTTTTATATCGTGATACTGGCAATTAAATATGTTAAAAGCTAAAACCAACTAAATCATACCAGTGGTAAATCAGTAACTGATCTGTCCGGAGTATTTTTTTATCTCTCAGTGTGTTAATTTAGCTGTAAGGATAAGTCCTCAAAGGACCGGTACTGTTTCTATTAACTAAATGATTGAATTCTTATGACTTTGAAGCAAACTGATAATCCTATCGTAATGACTTTGGATGCAGGAGGAACAAATCTGGTTTTTTCTGCAGTTAGTAATCAGCAGGAAATTGTTGAACCTTATGTTTTGCCGGCACATGGTCATGACCTTGATAAGTGTCTCCGAAATATTATCAATGGATTTGAAGCCATTGTAAGCAAGCTCAAAGAAAAACCTGTTGCTATTTCCTTTGCATTTCCAGGTCCGGCTGACTATGCCAATGGTATTATCGGTGACCTGGGCAACCTGCCTGGTTTCAGAGGGGGTGTTGCATTGGGGCCCATGCTGGAAGATCGCTTTGGCATGCCTGTATTTATCAACAACGACGGAGACCTTTTTGCCTATGGAGAGGCCATGTTTGGCTTGCTGCCTTATGTCAATCATAAGCTGAAAGAGCAGGGAAGCATCAAACAGTTCCATAATCTTGCTGCCTTTACACTGGGAACAGGTTTTGGCGGCGGATTGGTGTGTAATGGGCAGCTGTTCAGGGGAGATAACGGAGTGGCAGCAGAAGTATGGCTGCTCAGAAATCCTATGGATGAATCCATCAATGCCGAGGAAAGTATCAGTGCAAGAGCCATTACAGGCGAATATAAAAACCTGGGAGGCAATGGAGGTGGTGATTTAACCCCACGCGATGTTTATGATATTGCCAAAGGGTTGAAAAAAGGGAACCAGCAAGCAGCCCTGGATTCCTTTACCCGGTTCGGACGTGCACTGGGTATGGCCGTAGCCGAAGTGGCAACCCTTACCGACAGTCTGATAGCCATTGGAGGTGGTCTTGCCAGTGCACAGGATCTGTTTTTCCCGGCAATGATCAGTGAGTTGAACGGCAGTTTTGCAACCCCTTCAGGTGATACCATTCCACGTTTGATCATGAAAGTCCACAATCTGGATAATGATGAGGACTTTAGCCGGTTTGCACAGGGACAATCTTCCACTATACAGGTGCCTTACTCATCGCGTCAGATTGAGTATGATCCGGCAAAACGCATTGGGGTAGGTGTATCCAGGCTTGGTGCCAGCAAAGCAATCTCACTGGGTGCATATGCCTATGCATTGAACGAGCTTGGAGTGATAAAAAATCAATGAAGTTTTCTTTGACAAAATAATAATCTGCTACAGGGCAATCAGTACTTTGGCTACCCGTTCTCCCAGCTTTTCCCCTTTAAGGAGGAAGGCTTCCCGCATGGGTTCATCCCCTGAAAAGGGAGGCTCGCCACGAATGCCCGAAGCACCAAAGGGGGCTGTCCAATCGTGACCACCCATTACGATCATTCCAAAGATCAGCATGGACTGCAGCATGTTCATCAAGGTAAGTTCCTCCCCGGCAGATATTCCACCTGCTGTTACAAAAGCTGCCCCCAGTTTATCCCTTAAGGGAGCCCCTTCAAAAGGCCATGAGGAGATAAACTCCTGCACCCGGGGAGCAACATTGGCATTGTAAACCGGCGATCCCACAATGATGGCACCGGCATTGAGAAGGTCGTCAGTGGTGGTTTCTTCAACCGTTTTCAGTACAACGGTAATTCCTTCAACCTTTGCTGCCCCGCGGGCAACTGCCTCAGCCATTTCCCGGGTATTGCCGGTTTTGCTGTAATAGCTGATCAGTATGGTGGGCTGGGCACAAAGTTTTGCCATCCCGGCCAGCAGCAGGATGGTAAGGATTAGTAGAAGCTGTTTTGTGTTTGTCATATCCTGTGTTTTTTTCAAAAATAAGTCAATTCATTTAATTCTGATGAATTTTGTTTGGAGGTAATAAAAGTTATTGTTGATTCCAATTGTTTTCTATTCCCGCAAAACCCATTTACTCAATAAAAGCAGGAAAATGGTTATGGAGAAAAAGAAGAATAGCTCAAAAACCCCGGTATTGCCAAAAAGGAAAAACAGGAAAATAGAACCAAGAACAACGGTCAATAACATCCACATGGATTTTATACTTACCTTTTTATCAATGCTGTGCAGAAAGCGTATAAACAGATATAAAGATGCACTGAGCGATAGCCCGAACGCTACTGCTGCAATGGCATGTAGCTTTTTTAAAATGGGCAAATGTTCTACAGCAGGTATCAAAACCGTTAAAACCAGGAAAATATAAGACCATAGGATCAGCCGGCGCGCCCTGGGATGGCGGAAAGATTTCATCACATACAATCGAAGCAGATAAAATGCCAATAACGCGCCTGTTGCAATGCCCCAGGTAATAAAATTGATCCGGTATCCCAGTTTATTACCGATCATACTAAGGGTGTAATCCAGGGGTGATTCGCGTGTACCAAACAGCCATGTAAAAAGCGGAATGGCTATCAATGCAAAAACTGCAAGGTAATTAAAATAAGCACGATTAAAATCTTTTTTACCCAGGCTCTCTATTTTTCTGAACATAGTTTTAAAATTTTTCAAAAGTAAATGTAAATAGCAAATTAAAAAGCGCCAATTTTTCGCAATTAAAAGGTACCAGTTTTAGGTAAAAAAAAAGCGTTGTTTTATTGTAGACATTTGTTTTTCAGTGGGGGGAATTCTGTTTAGAGGGTGGTGCCAGGTTTAACCGGACCCTTCGCTTCGTTCCTTCACTCAGGGTGACAGGCATACTGTTTAAGAGGGAAGGGAAAAGAGGGAGGGCGGCGGAGCCGCCCTCCCTCTTTTCCCTTTAAACACTTATCTCGGGCTGTCACCCTGAGCGATAGCGAAGGGTCTCGTTGTTTTACAAAATAAATTCTTAACAACTGTTCTGATTAACAGCTTCACAACCCATTGATTATTAGATTCAT
>SLIL01000238.1 GCA_007135645.1 Bacteroidales bacterium | reverse complement strand
TTTTTGCTGAACCAAAAGATAGTCTTTATTTTTATCGTACAATTTCAAAAACACTATGTCTAATTAAAAGCGGAGGCACATGAAAAAATAAAAAATAAGATTAGAATTAACCAATTTGTTTCAAATTCAATTAAAACAAACTAAACTTACAATTATGAAGAGAGTTACATTATTATTTAGTGCATTACTATTGAGTTTTGCTGTTTTTGCACAGAGTTTTGAGATGTATCCCGAAGACATGGAGAAACTACAACGCATAGAACAGGAGCTACGCGAGTCAACGAAGCAAGAAGCAAATGCTGATGCAAAAAGCCCCTCAAAGCCCAGTGGTACAGCTACTCCTGTTAATTACAGCAAAGGGCTGGTATATGGAGGAGAGATCAACGTGCTTTTCCTTACACCCGACACTGACGGTTCAGAGGCCATGAGGGCAGCTTTGGATGGCTACGATTTTATCAACGCCTCCGGTTTTCCGCAGTCAGGTCTACCCTCCTTAACTATAGACGACCTCACTCCCTATGATGTAATTATTACCTTTAATAACAATCAGTGGTTAAATGTTGGAGGTGTATCTCCAGACCTGGTGGGAGATCTTCTGGCCGAATACCTGGACCAGGGAGGACTCTTTGTTGAGAACTCCTATGTAATGGACTGGGATGCCTGGCAAATGGGTGGAGCCTACATATCTGAAGGATACTCTGCTTTTACACAAGCCACAAATGACTTCAGTGGAACAGTCAATATGGGCACCGTGCATGAAGCCGACCACCCCATTCTTACAGATGTAAACAGTTTTGGCTCAGATGGCAATACACTGGTACAGGACAACGGAATTGCGGAAGGCGCGACCCGTATCGTTGACTGGGATAATGGCCAGGTGCTTATTGCCGTAAAAGACAATGTTGTTTCTTTCAACTTTCTGCCTATGGCGGAAGGATTTCTGAACTATACCGGAGACGGCACTGTGTTATACAAAAATGCGGTTGTTTGGCTCATGATGAACCTTGCAGATCCTGATGCACCAGGAGCACCACAGAATCTTTCTGCAGTTGCCGGCGATGAAGGGGCACTGGAAGTGACCCTGACCTGGAACAACCCTGACGAAACCTTTGGTGGTGAAACACTAACTGAACTTGATGAGGTAAATGTTTATAAAAACAACGTACTCATACATACCGTATCTGATCCTGCTATTGGCGGAGAGGTCACTTTTGTTGATGATGATATCACTGAAGCAGGAACTTACAGCTACAGGGTACAGGCAATAAATGAGGCGGGTGAAGGCCCAAGTGCTGCTATATCAGTATATGTAGGTGAAGATGTACCTGCTGCTCCCGGGGATGTAACCCTGGTTGCCCAAGGCAATGATGGCCATGTAAGCTGGGATGCCCCAACAACCGGCCTTAATGATGGCTACCTGAGTGGTGACGGGCTTACCTATACAGTAGTGCGTATGCCTGGCAATGTTACTGTTGCAGAAGACATTACTGCTACCGAATACCTTGACACTGAAATCCCTGGAATTGGCAATTACTTTTATATGGTTACCGCTTCCAATGACATTGGTGTTGGCGGAACCGCTGAATCCAATATAGCCTTGCTGGGTGCCGAAGGAATTCTTATGTATGAAACATTTGACTATCCCACAGGAGCCCTTCCTCCCGGTTGGACAGTAGACGGCATGGGTGTAGAAAACTGGTCTGTATTTAATTCAAATGCTGCCGGAGGTACCGCCCCCGAGCTAAGACTCAACTGGTCGCCTTCATTTGTTGGAATGAGCAGGATCATCAGTTACCCCATTGATGTTGAAGATCATTCTGAACTGAGATTCAAATTCAGGCAATTCCTTAGCAACTGGAGCACCAATGAAGGAGAAATTGCAGCTATTGAAGTTAGTTTCGACAGCGGCGATACATGGGAATCAATCTGGGAGATCGTGGTCGAGGCCAATGTACCTGCAGGTGAATACGAACTGTATTTTGACGTGCCTGATGATGCAACCGATATGCACCTTGGATTCCGTTTTGAAGGTAATTCTTTCAATATCAACCAATGGTACTTTGACAACCTTGTCCTTGAACCGGTTGCAGAAAAAGACCTGGTGGGTGTAGCGATTGCCGGAAACACTACTCCTTCAGCAACATTTGAAAGCACCTACACCATTCATGTTCAGAATGCAGGAACAGAAACACAGACCGACTATACCGTAAAACTGATGAAAGAAGGTGGAGTTGAGTTGGCTTCTGTTGCCGGTGAGCCTATCGAGTTTGGCCAAACACTGAGCTTTGAACTTGCATGGACCCCCGAAGTGGGACAGGAAGGCCCCACTTTCCTTTACGGTTATGTAGAGTTTGCTGATGACGAGGTACCCGGAAACAATACGACACCGAATCTGAATATCGTAGTTCAGCCCGAAGACATAATCGTAATCACCCTGGGTGAAAGAGAAAAACTGGTTACCCAGCCTATAAACTTCTTCTGGGATCACAGTATCTCCCAAACCCTCTACTTCCCTGAAGAACTGGGATCAGAAGGTGGTGTAATTACCGGATTACAGTGGTACTCAAGCTTTGCTCAGGATTATCTTGATAAAGATATTCAAATATGGCTGGGAGAAACTGATGCTACCGACCTTACTGAAGGTTGGATTGATCCATCTACCCTTGTAAAAGTATTTGATGGCAAAGTAGATTTTCCCGCTGGTGAAAACGATGTATTTATAGAGTTTGATGATATTTTCGTTTATACTGTAACCAACCTTGTTGTTTACACCCATAAAGCGGATGATGACTGGGTCAGCGGACAAAACTTCTTTAACACAGAAGATGCAGGATCCAACAGGACCCGTAGGGCACAAAGAGACGGCGCGCCCATTGATCCGGCTAACCCTGATCTGCCAGGT
>SLIL01000354.1 GCA_007135645.1 Bacteroidales bacterium | reverse complement strand
GTAAAAAATATCAGGTAGTTATGGTTGGTGGCATGGAAAAGATACTCCACAAAATCTTCTTCCCTGGTGGTAGATCCTTTGGATCCGGTTCCACCTCTTGCCTGGGTACGGAATTCTGTTAATGGGGTCCGTTTGATATAACCCATATGTGAGATGGTGATCACCATATCTTCATCGGCAATGGTATCCTCGATGCGGAAATCATTGGCTGTGTATTCTATCTCAGAGCGGGTTTCATCACCATACTTTTCCTTGATCTCCAGCAGCTCCTCCTTAATGATCTGCATTCGCAGTTCCAGGCTTTCCAGGATGCTTTTCAGATATTCGATCTTCTTGAGGATTTCTTCATATTCTTCCTTGATCTTTTCAATTTCAAGACCGGTTAGTCTTTGCAGCTGCATGGCCAGAATGGCTCTTGCCTGCACTTCTGACAGTTCAAAACTGTCAATAAGTCCGTTTCTTGCCTCTTCAGGAGTTTTGCTGGCCCTGATCAATTGAATAACAGCATCCAGGTTGTCCAGAGCGATGATCAACCCTTCGAGAATATGAGCTCTTTTTTCTGCTTCGCGCAATTCGTATTGGGTGCGCCTGGTAACCACATCATGACGGTGTTCAACAAAATACCTGATGATATCCTTGAGGTTCAGCAGCATGGGCCTGCCTTTCACCAAAGCAATGTTGTTTACGTTAAAGGCCGTTTGCAGGGCGGTATGCTGGTATAAAAGATTGAGCACCACATTGGGTACGGCATCTTTCCTCAGCTCATAAACAATGCGCATTCCTGTTCGGTCAGACTCATCTCTTATATCGGTGATCCCTTCTATCTTTTTATCATTCACCAGGTCAGCAGTGCGCTTGATCATCTCTGCCTTGTTCACCATATATGGTATTGAGGTAGCTATGATGGTTTGTTTGCCTGTCTCCTCTCCTTCCACGGTAGCTTCTCCCCTTACCACTACCCTGCCCCTGCCGGTATGATAGGCTTCGCGAACTCCTTCATATCCATAAATAAGCCCACCGGTAGGAAAGTCGGGAGCTTTGATATGTTTCATCAGGTCGTCTATGGTGATTTCGTTGTCATCAATATAGGCCACAATTCCGTCAATCACCTCCGAGAGATTGTGTGGAGGCATATTGGTAGCCATACCTACAGCAATACCGCTGGCACCATTTACCAGTAGATTGGGAACCTTGGCCGGCAATACGGTAGGCTCCTCAATGGTATCATCAAAATTCAACTGAAGATCAACGGTTTCCTTATCCAGGTCGGCCAGCATCTCTTCCGATATTTTCCTTAGCCTGGCCTCGGTGTATCGCATGGCCGCAGGGCTATCCCCGTCAATGCTACCAAAGTTTCCCTGCCCGTCAACAAGCGGATAACGCAGCGACCAGGGCTGAGCCATCCTTACCATGGCATCGTATACAGAAGTATCGCCATGGGGGTGGTATTTTCCAAGCACCTCACCCACAATCCTTGCTGATTTTTTGTAGGGCCGGTTGCTGTAAATCCCCAGTTCAGACATTCCGAAAAGAACCCTTCTGTGCACCGGCTTCAGCCCGTCTCTCACATCTGGCAGTGCCCTTGAAACAATTACCGACATAGCATAGTCGATATAGGCACTTTTCATTTGATCTTCAATATTTACTTTCGTAATTCGTTCTTCTGACATACGTATTTTATAAGTAGAATTTTTAGATTTAACCTAATGCTTTTTCAAGCCACGAAATTACGCTTTTTTTGCGTAAAAATTATCCGGCATGATGAACCACAAACAACAATTTGCTAACAAAACGGCATTTTTTTTGTTAATAAAAACAGGTTGTGCTAACTGTATGGATATACGAGTAAATAAAACAGTTATTTTTGTCATAACAGATAACTAAACAGGAATTTAAATTAGTTTGTGAATAAAAAAAATTAATCTTTCAAGTGAATAACTTAATATTGTATATAACTTTGTTTTCAAATCATTCATTCAGAATTCAAATTACCCAATTTTTATATGGAAGCTAAATTTTCCCCCAGAGTAAAAGATGTAATAACTTTCAGTCGTGAAGAAGCCTTGCGAAACGGCAATGACTATATTGGCATTGAGCATTTGCTTCTTGGCATTATTCGTGAAGGTGAAGGCCTGGCGGTTCAGATACTTGTGAACCTTGGTGTTGATCTTCATAAAATTAAAAGTACCATTGAAAGGACAATACGAACCGATTCAGGTAAGCCACGCAATGTGGAGAATGTTCCCCTTGTAAAACAGGCAGAAAGAGTACTCAAAATAACCTACCTGGAAGCAAAAGTATTTAACAGCGAAATCATTGGCACCGAACATTTGCTCTTATCTATTTTAAAAGACAAGGAAAACCTTGCTACGCGCCTTTTATTGCAGAATGAGGTAGATTATGACAGTGTAAAGGATGAGATCGTGATGCTCAAAAACAGCCCCGAGGAAGGCTCTGTAAGAGGTTTTGACCCCCGTGCAGACCTTTCACATAGCTCCGAAGATGATGATGCACAGGAAGGCGGTGGCTTTGGTGGCGGTGGAGGCAGTGGCTTTAAGAAATTCTCTGACAAGTCCAAAACCCCTGTTCTGGATAATTTTGGAAGAGACCTTACCAAAGCCGCTGAGGAAGACAGACTGGATCCTGTGGTAGGCCGTGAAAAAGAGCTTGAACGTATTGCACAGATCCTGTCGCGCAGAAAGAAAAACAATCCTATCCTTATTGGTGAACCGGGTGTTGGTAAATCAGCCATTGCCGAAGGTCTTGCATTGCGGATTGTGCAAAGGAAAGTATCAAGAGCATTATTCAACAAGCGGATTGTTACCCTTGATATTGCATCACTGGTTGCAGGAACAAAATATCGCGGTCAGTTTGAGGAGCGCATGAAAGCCTTGCTCAATGAACTGGAAAAAACCCCTGATG
>SLIL01000128.1 GCA_007135645.1 Bacteroidales bacterium | reverse complement strand
TTTTGACAAATAAGTCATCCCCAGATAATTCCTGAACCGTTCAATATCGGTGGAGTATTTGGATTTTTGCAACTCTATGAGCACAGTACGTGTTATACCGTTTTCATCCTTCAATGTGGCCCTGAAATCCAGGCGGAATAGTTGAAGTTTTCTTTCTTCTTCGTTGAGGATGGTTTCCTGCTGCTCCAGGCGCACATCATACACCTCCGTTTCCAGAATAATGGAAAGCACCCGTTTGGCGTATCTCTCATTTTGCATAAGATACTTAAATGCCAGGTCGTATAAGGGATTGATGATCTTCATTTTTTGGGGTTTGATGGCTTGTTAGTAATTGCCGTAAAAATACTGAAAAATACACTTTTTTCAAACGATAAAATACATTTTACCATACCATCTTAGCAATTGGCGTTTAGTTGCAAACACTGATTACAAAAATAGTTTGAATAGAAAAGCCATTAAAACAACTCCACGCAATTCCAAAAAAACACTAATTTAGCAACCACTATGTTTTTATTCCCTGAAAACACTTTTCTATGAATAGCACACTACCTATCCAGCACCGAAGGGAGTTTCTCAAAAAAAGCATCCTGGCCTTTGGGGGGGTATTGATGCTGCCCTCGTGCCTTAAAAACTACACCCCGTTCGTTTTCCTTACACCCGACGAAGCACTGCTGCTGGTGCAGATCTGCGAACAGATCATCCCCGCTGACAGCAACGGCCCGGGAGCCACCCAGGCGGGTGTGGTCTATTACATTGACAAACAGCTTCATGAGGTTTTTCATGATCAGCAGTTGACTTACAGGAACGGGCTTAAAGCATTTGAAGAAACGTGCAAAGGATTGCACCAAAAAGGGTTTGAAGAGCTGAGCTGGGATGAGCAGCATGCATTTTTAACCCGCATGGAGCAGAACCAGCTCCCCGGCCAGTATTGGGAAGAGCACTCTGCCCAGGGATTTTTCAATACCATGATCCGGCACACCATGCAGGGCTTTTATGGCTCGCCACGGCACGGCGGGAACAAGGATTACATGAGTTACCGGATGATACGCCTGGATTATCCTTATGTGATCGGGCGCAACCTTTACCGGGATTAGCAAGCCAGTGTGAATCCTGGCATCCGGATGATACACAAAATAATACACTCAGCAATAATTTTCACATCCTGATACGTAAACCTGAATCCATCACCCCAACATAAATAACATTTCCATGAGAAACCAACACGTAAATGCAATTGTAATAGGAGCCGGCGCCGGTGGCGGGGTTGTTGCCAAAGAGCTGGCTGTTTCCGGATTGAGTGTAGTATTGTTTGAGCGGGGAGGGTGGCCGGTATTTGACAAGCACAGCAACGATGAACTTTTATCTCAGCGTACCATGGTCCTGGGTGCTGCCTTTGGCCCTGAAGCGGAGAAAAACCCCAGGGTATATATCCATGCTGATGGACGACGCACCATCACTACCTCGCGGGATGGGTGGATGCATCATCATATCGCCGCTTGCGTGGGATCAGGCACCGTAAGCTACGGAGGTATGGCCTGGCGTTTTATGCCCGAAGATTTTAAGATGAGATCGACCTATGGAGAAGTGGATGGTTCGGCCCTGGAAGACTGGCCCATATCGTACGATGACCTGGAGCACTGGTATGAAAAGGCAGAATGGGAACTGGGTGTTGCAGGCGACGACAGCGAAAACCCCTTTGGTGGCCACCGCAAGAAGCCCTATCCCATGCCCCCTTTTCGTTACGACAAGGACGGGGAGATCATTTCAGCAGCAGCAAAGCGGCTGGGTCTTCACCCCTTCCCTATCCCTATGCTTCGCAATTCTATCCCCTACAATAACCGCCCGGCCTGCATCATGAACCGCACCTGCGTGGGGCACCAGTGCCCCGTGGATGCGAAAAACGGCACCCAGAACACGGTGATCCCCACCGCCATTGCCAGCGGCAATTGCGAGCTCAGGATATACTGCAAGGTAGCAGAGATCCTTTCGGATGAACAAAACCGGGTGAAAGGGGTACGATATTTTGATGCCCGCGACCGGGAGCGCATTCAAACCGCAGACATGGTTATCGTGGCAGCTTCAGCATCAGAAACGGCCCGGCTGTTGCTCAACTCAAAAACAAGGTATTACCCCCACGGGCTGGGAAACAACCACGACCAGGTGGGGCGATACTGGCAGGGTCATGCCTATACCGGGGCTTTCGGGCTGTTTGATTTTGACATTAAAAGCTATACCGGGCCGGGTGCTACATTCGGATTGTGCGATTTTGTGCACAATGTGGATGGAATGATCGGAGGCGGGATGATTGCCAATGAATTTAACCGGATGCCCTACCTTTTCTCACAAACCCGCCCACCAGGGGAAGCTCGTTGGGGCAAGGGGCACAAGGAATTCCAGGTAAAGAATTTCAGAAGAATGTCGGAGCTGCACGGCCCTGTGCAGGAGATGCCCATGTACGATGCCAGGGTAATGGTGGATGACAAAGTGAAAGATCACTGGGGCATACCCGTGGCAGCCATAACCGGCACCAGGCACCCGGTGGACCACGAAAACTGCAAATTCTTATCGGCAAGGGCCGAAGAGATCCTGAAAGAGGCTGGTGCTTACCGCACCTGGCAGTCTGTTGGTGGCAGGGGCGATACAGGAGGTTTTCAGCACCAGTGCGGCACCACCCGCATGGGCCATGACCCGGAAAAGTCAGTAGTGGACAAGCACGGAAAAGTACACGGCATTGACAATCTGTATGTGGCAGACGGAAGCCTCATGGTTACCGGGGGCGGTTTTAACCCCGTGCTTACCATCAATGCACTGGGTTATTATGTAGCCAACGAAATCGTAAAATCGTGGAATTCGTGATTCAGCAATACTAACATCACAACACTCTTGGATATGAAGTTTTTAAAAAAGCATTTAAAGTTTGTGG
>SLIL01000378.1 GCA_007135645.1 Bacteroidales bacterium | reverse complement strand
TCCTTACACCCACAGTTGTAGCAGGTGATGGGATTAGTGTAACCCCTCATTCGGAAGGTCAATCTGTTATGGTAACAAACACTGCCCCGGCAATCACGGTTGAAGCAGGTGATGGCATCAGTGTAACCCCTGACCCCAATGGTCAATCCGTTATAGTAACAAACACTGCTCCGGCCACTGATAACGGGATCACTTACGAAGAAATTTTCTTTGACCCACCTGCCGGTTATCAATTGCATATGAACCGTATCGTAACTTTTGGTCCACTTAACATAGGTACTTTACGAATTAGAACCGAGGTTAAATTAACAAACGGCGCATTTGGGTTTGAAATTAACAATCACCTGGAAGTTTACACAGGAAATCATAATCATCCTACTATTCTAAAAAATACCTGGAAGCCGACCAGACAGACAATACATGATCCTAATGGAATGTTTTATTTCTTTGGTATGGATGCAAAATAATTAAGTGGTTTCCTTTCAACTGATTGAATAACAGATAGTTTTGTTTGTTCAATATCAGTTAAAATTACAGGAACGACGCACTTTACGCATTTTCTTGATAATACAATTTGGGCAGGTTTTTATATGAAAATCTGCCCATTTATTTTGGGCCCAAATTCAAAATAATCCATTGCATAGATCAATATGTTCAAAATTTCCGTATTTTTGTACTACAATTACCGAAATAACCCTCAACATGATATATTACCCTGAAAAATACGCCATTAAGGATGAACGGATGAAGCCTTTTATTGATGAAAAGGAGACATGGGGATTCATCAATAATGTAAAGGCTGATAAACAACGGGTGCGCGAAGTGATCCAGGCATCACTGGATAAAAAGCGCCTCTCGCTGGAAGAAACAGCCGTATTGATCAATGCCACTGATCCTGAGCTCATTGAAGAGATCAAGGAAGGTGCCCGTACCCTGAAAGAAAAGGTTTATGGCGAAAGGATTGTTTTATTTGCACCCCTCTATGTAGGCGATCTGTGCACCAACAATTGCCAGTATTGCGGCTTCCGTTCAGAGAACAAGGGGATGAAAAGGATTACGCTCAATGAGCAGCAGCTGATTGAAGAAACTACAGCCCTGATTGATCAGGGGCATAAACGCCTTATTCTTGTTTATGGCGAACATCCCAAATATTCGGCTGAATTTATAGCAGAAACTGTGAATATCGTTTACGGTGTAAAGCACGACAACGGCGAGATCAGAAGGGTGAACATCAACGCGGCCCCCTTTGATATTCCCGGATTCCGTACCATTAAGGACTCAGGGATCGGTACGTTCCAGATCTTCCAGGAAACCTATCACGAGCCAACGTATGCCAAAGTACACCTGGGTGGGGTAAAGAGAAACTATGAATGGCGCCTCACTTCGCTGGACCGCGCCCAGGAGGCCGGTATCGATGATGTGGGCATTGGTGCATTGTTCGGATTGTACGACTGGCGCTATGAAGTGCTCAGCCTGGTAAGGCATGTAAACCATTTTGAGGCGGTTTACAATGTGGGCCCACATACCATCAGCTTTCCCCGGATCCAGAATGCCATGTCGCTCAATATTGACAAAGAGCACCTGGTAAAGGATGATGAATTTGTAAGGCTGGTGTCCATTTTACGGCTCGCTGTGCCTTATACCGGCATGATCCTTACGGCAAGGGAGCCCAGGCACATCCGTGATCAGGTGTTACGCTTCGGGGTTTCACAGATCGATGGAGGCACCAACCTGGAGCTGGGTGGCTATTCCAAAGGGAAGAAAGATTCGCAGGATCTTACCATGGGACAATTTCAGATCAACGACAACCGATCACTCAACGAGATCATGGATGAGCTGATCAAAACCGGATACATCCCTTCCTTTTGCACGGCATGTTACAGGCTGGGGCGCACAGGAGAGCATTTCATGGAGTTTTCTGTACCCGGTTTTATCAAAAGGTTTTGCTCGCCCAATGCATTGCTTACCCTGGCCGAGTACCTGGAAGACTATGCCCCGGCAGATACCAAAGAAAAAGGCTATCAGTTAATCGACCAGAAAATAGAAGAGTTGTCGGCACATCAGAAAGTGGAAAAATTGAGGGAGAAAATGGAGCTGGTGAAGCAGGGTAGGAGGGATCTTTATTTTTGATTGAGGATTTTTGATTTACCGGACAACAATGAATTGAAATAGTATTCAACAGAGGATCAGGATCAGATTTTGATAAAAAAGCAATATTATTCTGAAATTTAAAGTTTTAGATTATGCAAAAATCGAGGATATTAGGGATTATGGTTTATGACCGCATCAAGGAAGCGGGTAAAACGCAGGAAGTGCTTACCAGGCATGCTGCAATAATCAGAACAAGACTGGGGTTTCATGAACTATCCAGGGAAGTATGCAGCAGGGTAGGTACCATATTGCTGGTTTTGCAGGGCAACCCACAAAGCTGGGATACCATGGAAAAGGAACTCCGGGAAATAGGTGGTGTTGAAGTTCAGAAAATGGAGTTCGGAAAATAATTTATGATCATATTAAAAAAACAAAGAAATGGAACAACTGGTAATTTTGGGTGTATTGGTGCAGGAAAGGGAAAAGCATGCACTTACCCTGCAAAATATTTTCAGTAAATACGGTTGCTGTATAAAAACCCGATTGGGACTCAATGAGCTGGATATCCCTGATACAGGAAGTGCAGGCCTGATCCTGCTTGAGCTCATGGGCGACCGGGAAGAATGCCTGAGGCTCGAGAATGAGATCCTGGCTCTTGATGATGTAAAAGTGAGGAAAATGGCATTTTAGTAAATATATAATTCAAAATTAAGGATATCTAAAGGAAAATTATTGTAACCACTTCATTTGTAAAATCTTATGGCCAAAATTGTTCATCTCTCGGAGGCTGCCTCCCTCGCAATTCATTCTATGGTTTTGATCGCCAAGTCTGATACT